>CAYLQD010000013.1:0-54480 GCA_964385685.1 uncultured Planctomycetota bacterium
TGCCTCATCCCCTCGTCCCAAGCCGCTCCCGCCGAACGGGTATTCGTCATCGCTGCCGAGCGCCGACTGCGCTTGACTCGCCCCCGCTTTGCGGCTAAAGTAGCCGCGACAACACGAACCGCCGTCCTCTTTCGGAGCGTGCACGCGTGCCCAAGCTGATCATCGTTGAAGACAATCGCTACGACAATCTTTATCCGCTGACGTATATGCGGCCGGCGTTCGAGCTGCGGTGCGGGGCGACGACGCTCGCGGAGAAGATCCGCCACGCCGCCGCGGCCGAGTCCGTCGCCTACGTCGTCCGCGACTGGCTGCGCGACGCCTACACGGAAAAGATCGACGCGCCCGTCAACGACATGTCGCAGCTCGAAGGCGAGGTGCTGTTCGTCAACGGCCGGCTGCTCGTCGACGGCACGTGCGACCTCGCCGCAATCGGGCCCGACGAGGTGCTCCGGGCCGACAACACGCTCATCGCCGCGCGCATCACGGCCGACACCCTCGCCAGGGCGAAGGCCGAGACGATCGAGGCGACGTTCGAGGCGCTCCAGCCGCACGTCGCGGTCCGCGAGGTCGAGGCGACCGTCATCGACTACCCGTGGCTGCTCATCTATCACAACGCGCGGATGATCGCGAGCGACTTCGAGCGGCTCTACACGCCGGGGGTGCACGCGGACGTGCCCGCCCTGAGCTGCGTCGTCGGGGAGGAGAACGTCTACATCGCGGCCTCCGCGAAGATCGACCCGCTCGTCGTCATCGACGCATCGGACGGCCCGGTCATCATCGAGGACGACGTGCTCATCAAGCCGCACACGCGGGTCGACGGTCCGGCCTACATCGGCCCCGACTGCCAGCTTGTCGGCGGGAAGATCCGCGAGGGCTGCTCGTTCGGGCCCGTCTGCCGCGTCGGCGGCGAGGTCGAGTGCACCATCATTCAGGCCAACTCGAACAAGTACCACGACGGCTTCCTCGGCCACAGCTACGTCTGCGAGTGGGTCAACCTCGGCGCGCTGACGACAAACAGCGACCTGAAGAACGACTACAGCCCGGTCAGCGTGTACTACAAGGGCAAGTTGCGCGACACCGGCGAGCAGTTCCTCGGCTCGATGATCGGCGACCACACCAAGACGAGCATCGGCATCATTCTGAACACGGGCAGCGTCATCGGGATGATGAGCAACCTCATCTTCAGCGGCAACCTGATGCCGAAGTACGTGCCGTCGTTTTGCTGGATGCTGAACGACCGGCCGACGAAGGGGCTCGGGCTGCGGCGGATGATTGAGACCGCGCGGGCGTCGATGGCGCGCCGCAAGGTCGAGCTGGCCGAGACGGAAGAGGCGCTCATACGCCACGTGCACGAGATGCTCAAGCCGGAGCTGCACGCGGCGATCAGAAAGGCATTCAAACGGTCGTAGTATTCCACGGAGGACACGATGGACAACGTCGAAGCCAGGGTGAAGAGGGTCACGAGCGCGGTGCTGAACGTCCCGGTCGAGCAGGTCTCGAAGGAGTCGGGCTTCGTCGAAGACCTCCATGCCGAGTCGATCCAGAGCATCGAGCTTGTCGCCGCGTTCGAGGCGGAGTTCGATATCGAGATGGATGAAGACGCGGCCCTCGCCGTCAAGACCGTCGGCGACGCCGTCGCCTTCATCAGCCAGCTGCTCGCGGAGTAGGGTCCGAGAGCCGCGTCTCGACGGGAAGGGATCCGATGGGGTTCTTCGAGCAACTCCACGCCCGCGCGCGGCAATCCCCGAAGATCGTCGTGTTGCCCGAGTTGGCCGCCGAGCGAGTGAAGACGGCCGACGGGCCGTTGGCCCGTGCCGCCGCCTGCGCCGAGGCCGACGGGCTTGCCCGCATCATTCCACTCACGACCGAGATGATCCGTGACTCCGGCCGGCTCGACGAGTTTGGCGAGCAATACTGCAAGCTGCGCGGCCTGCCGGCGGACCAGAAAGCGATGGCGCGGCGGCTGCTCGGGCGGCCGCTCTTCTTCGCCGTTGCCATGGTGCGGTTCGGCTTCGCGCACGGGGCCGTCGCCGGCAAGTACACCCCGTCGCACAACGTCGTCGCCGCGGCCAATGCCCTGATCCCGTTCGAGCCCGACGCGATCGCGTCGGCCGCCTTCTTCTGCGAGCCGCCCCCCGGCTACCCCGTCACCAAGCTCATCGCCGTCGCGGACGTCGTTGCCAACGAGCATCCCGACCCCGAGCAGATCGCGTCGATCGCCGAGACGACGTGCGACACGTTCCACGCTCTGTCCGGCCTTGAATCGCGCGCCGCGCTCCTCTCCTATGCGACCGGCGCGTCGGGCCGGGGCGAGTCGGTCGAGCGCGTCCGTGCCGCGGCCGAGGCCTGCGCCCGCCGCGGCGGCCGGTGGCTTGTGTTCGGCCCGTGCCAGCTCGATGCCGCAATCCTCCCCGACGTCGCGCGCAACAAGCCCGGCTGCCCATTCGCCGACGCGCCGGCCAACGTGCTCATCGGGCCGTCGCTCGACGTGTCGAACAACATCTACAAGGCCGTGCAATGGCTCATCCCGGGCTGCCAGACGACGCTCTGCTCACAGGGATTGGCGCTCCCCGTCGACGACATCTCCCGCGGCGACGACGAGCAGGCGATCACGAACGCGATCGCCGTCAACGTCGTCAAGGCCCAGGTGGCGGAGGCGGCGGGCGCGTATCCGGCGCCGGTCGATGACGCGTTCCTGAAGATGTAGCCGCCGCCCCCGCCGGTCGCAGAACTCAGTAATCCTAATCTCCCGCCCCGACTGGATTGCGCCGGCGATACCGATTATGATTACGGAGGACCGAGCAAGGACGCGGAGCGTATGGGCGAAGGATATCCCGATCACATCCTGGTCTCGGTGACGCAGCCGGGGCAGTACGTCGGCGGCGAGCGCAACGCGGTCATCAAGGACCACGCCGACGTCAAGCTGACGTTCGCGCTCGCATACCCCGATACCTACACGCTGGGGATGTCGCACCTCGGGCTGCAGATTCTCTACGCGATGCTGAACGCGCGGAGCGACGTCGCCGCCGAGCGCGCTTTCGCGCCGTGGCCGGACATGGAAAACGAACTCCGCGCGGCGGGCGAGCCGCTGCGGTCGCTCGAGACCCACACCCCGCTCGGCGACTTCGGCGTCGTCGGATTCTCGCTTCAGCACGAGATGACCTACACGAACATCCTGACGATGCTCGATCTGGCCGGGGCGCCGCTGCTCGCCGCCGACCGGAGCGACGCCGATCCGCTCGTCATCGCGGGCGGGCCGGGCGCGCTCTCGCCGGAGCCGCTCGCCGATATCGTCGACCTGTTTGTCGTCGGCGACGCCGAGCCCGTGCTCGATCTACTCATCGACGTGCTCGTCGAGACGAAGGGGATGCGGCGCGACGAGCGACTGACGGCGCTCGCACGCGGTGTCCCGTCAGTGTACGTGCCGTCGATGTATGGCGTCGCGACCGGGAGCGAGGGGCGGCTGATCGCGATTACGACGCAGGCGCCCGGTGTGCCGCCGCGCGTCCGCCAGGCGGTCGTCGATGATTTCGACGCCGCACCGTTTCCCGACAAGCCCATCGTCCCGCTCATCGGGACCGTCCACGAGCGCGTCACGCTCGAGATCATGCGCGGCTGCACCCGCGGCTGCCGCTTCTGCCAGGCGGGAATGACCAAGCGGCCGGTGCGCTGCCGCTCCGTCGAGACGCTGCTCGGGCAGGCGCGGGAGGTGATCGCGGCGACGGGCTACGACGAGATCAGCTTGACGTCGCTCTCGAGCAGCGATCATCCCGATCTGCCCGGCCTGCTCGGAGCGTTCGCGGCCGAGTTCGGCCCGCGTCACATCAGCACGAGCGTGCCGTCGCTCCGCGTGAACGAGCAGCTCCGCGAGCTGCCCAAGATCATCAAGAACGTGCGCAAGTCGGGCCTGACGATCGCGCCCGAGGCGGCGACGGAGGCCGCTCGCCGCTCGGCGAACAAGATGATCACCGACGACGACCTCTTCGCGGGCGTCCGCGCGGCCTACGAAAACGGATGGGCGCGCATCAAGCTCTACTTCATGATCGGCCTGCCGGGCGAGACCGACGACGATGTCGCCGCCATCCCCCGGCTTGCCGAGGAACTCTCGCGGCTCCGCAAGGAGACGGGCCGGCCGGCCGGGCACGTGAACGTCGCCGTCGCGTCGTTCGTGCCCAAACCCCACACGCCGTTTCAGTGGGAGCCGATGGCGCCGCCCGACCTGCTGCACGCGCGGCAGGAGCTGATCAAGCACGCGACCGGGAGCCGGAAGATCAAGCTCAAGTTCCACAAGATCGACCGCAGCATCATCGAGGGCGTGTTCGCGCGGGGCGACCGCCGGCTCGGCGGCGTGCTGATCGCCGCCTGGCGGAACGGCGCCCGCATGGATGCGTGGGACGAGCTGTTCAACCTCGATGCCTGGCACCGCGCGTTCGACGACGCGGGGTTCGATCCGGTCGCGGAGTTCGCGCTCCGCGCCCGCGACGTCGACGAGCTGCTGCCGTGGTCGACGATCGACACGGGCGTGCGGCGCGAGTTCCTGCTCGAGGAGCGGCGCCGCGCGATCGCGCGCGAATGGACGCCCGACTGCCGCAGGGCCGGCTGCACGGCCTGCGGCGTGTGCAGTGATGGGGCGTGAGACGATGGAAAGACCGGTCACATTCGAGTCGGATGTCTCGCTGCGGGGCGTGCTGAGCGTGCCCGATGGGGCGCGCGCGGCGGTCGTGTCCGCGCACGGCTGGTCGGGCTATCGATGCGGGCCGCATCGGATGTTCGTCAACGCGGCGCGTTCGTTCGCCGACGCCGGCGTCGCATCGCTCCGGTTCGACTTCCGCGGCCGCGGCGACAGCGCGGGCGATGCGGCCGAGACGGACCTCGACGGGATGATCGACGACCTCCTCGCGGCCGCGCGGTTCGTCCGATCGGAGACGGGCATCGAGAGCGTCTTCCCGCTCGGCCTCTGCTCCGGCGGGAACGTCGTGCTCGGCGCCGCGTCGCTCGACAAATCGTTCGCCGGGCTCGCGCTCTGGTCGACGCCGCTCTTCGCGCCGCAGAAGCCGAAGGGCGCCCGCGCCCGCCGCCGGATTCTCGTCCTCGGCGACTACGCCCGCAAGCTCTTCCGCCGCGAAACCTGGGCCAGGCTCGTCCGCGGCGGGATCGACTTCCGCGGCGTCGCCCGCGCGGTCAAAGGCCACGACAACCCCGTTGGCCGCAACCCGAAGGACTCGCGCCGAAACGTCCTGGCCGAGCTCGCCGGCTACGCCGGGCCCGCGCTCTTCATCTACGGGAGTCGCGACGACGAGGCGATCGGCGCGCCCGAGACCTACGCCGCCTTCTGCGACAAGCACCAGATTCCCGCGACGTTCCACACCGTCGAGGGAGCGAACCACAGCTACTACTCGCTCGCGTGGGAGCGCGAGGTGATCGAGACGACGCTCGACTGGCTCCGCGAGCAGGGGCCGACCGCCTGACGAGGGCGCGTCACTCAGGGAGGACCGTTGAGATGTCCACGCAAACGCCGAAGCTGAAGCTGAACAAGCCGGGCGCGGGCGACATGGACTGGGCCGACGAGGTCAACCGCAACTGGGACGTGCTCGACGACGCCGTCGTCATCCGAGGCGCGGCCGAGGACGGTGCCTACGTCCGGATGGTCGACGGCGCCCCCGTGTTCACCCCGCGCAGCCCGAACGAGGCCGCGCTGGCGCGGACGAAGACGCAGATGTTCGCGTGCATGGGGCTGCTGCTCGCGGCCCTGATCGCCGTCGACGTGCTCCTGCACATGCGCGTGCTCAAGAAGCTCGGGGCCCGCGACTCGGGCGGCACGCCATGAACCGCGGCCCGGCCATCCTCGTCATCCGCCCCGGCGCGCTCGGCGACACGATCTTCGTCGAGCCCGTCATCGCCGCGCTCCGCGCCCGCTATCCCGAGGCCCGGATCGAGATCGCCGGCCGCGACGAGTTCGTGCCGCTGCTCGTCGGCCCGGGTCTCGCCGACGCGTGCAGCTCGACCGATGCGGCCCGCTTCACGACCCTCTTCACCGACGGCCCGGCCCGCCTCACGGGCTGCGACATCATCCTCGCGTTCTTGCCTGACGCGGGCGGGTCGCTCGCGGGCAAACTGGGAGCCATCGCCGGGGCCGCCGTCGTGTTCGATCCGCGCCCGCCGGACGACGGGACCGTGCACATCGTCGACCACCTTCTCGGGGCGCTCGAGCCGCTCGGCGTGCCACCTGTCCGGACGCGGCCACAGGTGCCGCGGTGGCCGGAATGGCTCGCGGCCGCGGCCGAGATCGATCCGCTTGTCGCAGAGGAGGGCGGCTACGTCGCGATCCATCCCGGGAGCGGTGGGCTCGGCCCTCTCAGGGGGGGCGAGCCCGTTGGTGTTTGCTTTCAGCAAACACTCACGTCTCGCGGAGCATTCAGCTCTGCGAGACGCGGCGGACGGCACAAGCTCTGGCCGGCCGCCGAGTGGGCGGCCGTCGTCGACGCACTGCGGCCGCGGCCCGTCGTGCTCACCTGCGGGCCCGCCGACCGAACCGTCGTCGATGACGTCCTCGCACACGTGTCGGGCGACCGGCCGCTCGTCGTGACGGGCCAGCCGGTGACGACGCTCGCCGGCGTCCTGGCGGGCGCCGCCGCGTTCGTCGGCTGCGACTCGGGTGTCACGCACTTGGCCGCCGCGCTCGACCTGCCGACCGTCGCGTTGTTCGGCCCGACGGACTCCGGCACGTGGGCGCCGCGCGGCACGAACGTCCGCGTGCTCGATGGTGGGCCGCGAATGGACAAGCTCGCCACCGCCGACGTCCTCGCCGCGCTACGGGCCTGAGCCCCGAAAACGCTCCCTCAGACAATTAAAGCTTGCCGCGTTCCGGGGCCACTGCTAGCATGATCCGAGTCGTTCGCGGCACAAATCGTCCGGACGCGGTCCCGTCCGGGATTGCGGTGACTTTTCGAGCCCTCCGATGTCCGACGCCCAGCTTGGCGAGAACGCGCGTGTGGTGGAACGCTCCGCCGAGGACGTGCGGCGCTACGCCCGCCGGCGCTATGCGCTCGTGGTGGGCCATCTTCTCACCGGGCTCGTGTTCCTCGTCGCGATGATCGCCGGCGGGTCGGCCCGGCTCGCCGACTGGGCTCGCGAGGTCGCCGGTCCCGACTCGTTCTTTCTGACCGTCTTCCTCTATTTCGTCGGCTTCTCGCTCGCGTACCTCGTCGTCTCGCTGCCGCTCTCGTTCTACGGCGGGCACGCGCTCGAGCATCAGTTCGACCTGTCGACGCAGACGTTCGGCCGCTGGGCGCGGCGGCGGATCAAGAAATGGGTCTATTCGTTCATCGTCGCGGCGCCCCTTGTGCTCGTGTTTTACGCGATGCTCAGGAGTTGGGAGCGCAACTGGTGGATCCCCGCGGCGGCCGTGTGGATTCTCGTCGCCTACATCCTGGCGAAGTTCGCGCCGAAGATTCTCATCCCCCTCTTCTTCAAGCTCGAGCCCGTCGACGACCCCGCGCTGCCGGAGCGGCTGGCCGGGCTGGCGAAGCGTGCGGGGCTGCGGCTCGACGGCGTCTGCCGCATCGACCTCTCCCGCGAGACGAAGAAGGCGAACGCGGCCGTCGTCGGGCTGGGCTCGACCCGCCGCGTCGTGCTGGGCGACACGCTGCTCGCGAGCTTCACGCGCGACGAGATCGCGGCCGTCTTCGCGCACGAGCTGGGCCACATCGTCCGCCACGACCTGGCGAAGGCGCTCGCGGTCGGAGCCGCGCTCTCCGCGGGCAGCCTGTACGTCGGCAGCCTCGTGCTCGCGCGCGCGGCCGGCGCGCTCGGGATCGAGTGCGTGTCCGCCCCCGAGACGCTGCCCATCCTGATCGCCGTCGTGGCCGCGATCCAGTTCGTCGTGCTCCCGTTCGAAAAGTGGGCGAGCCGCCGGCGCGAGCTGGCCTGCGACCGCTACGCGCTGGTTGCGACGGGCTCGCGCGAGCCGTTCATCTCGGCGATGCGGAAGCTCGGCGCGATGAACCTCGCCGACGTCCGTCCGAACAAGCTGGCCGAGATTCTTCTGTTCAGTCACCCGCCGATCTCGAAGCGGATTCGCTTCGCGGCGACCGTCGACCTCGAGGCCGCGACATGAGCGTGCTGTGGCGAAACGTGAGGGCGATGCTCCGGCCCGGCCGGGCCCGCGCCGAACTCGCCGAGGCGAACCGCATGCTCAGGTCGGTCACCGAGGCGACGAACGGCGTGGCTGAGCAGATTGGCGGCTTCCTCGCGAGCGACTCGTGGGAGGTGCGCAACACCGCCGTCAAGATTATCGCGCGGACGCGGTGCGAAGCGATGTACGACCGCCTGCCGGCCGCGCTGCTCGACGCGGGCGAGTCGGGCATCATCCGGCGCAACTGCGCCGAGGCGCTCCTCGACATCGGGCGGCCCGAGCCGGACGTCGTCGCCGCGCTGCGGGCCGCGCTGCGCGATCCGTACTGGGAGGTCCGCGCGGAAGCGGCCCGGGCGCTGGCCGCGCTCGCCGAGCCGTCGCCGGACCTCGAGACCGAGCTGCTGGCGGCGCTGGCGCGCGAGAAGGACCTCGAGGCCCGCGCCGCGCTCGCCGAGGCGCTCGGCGGCCTTGCCGAGGGCCGCGAGGCGTTCGACGCGCTCGCCGAACTCGCCCGGCGCGAGTCGTGGCTCGTGCGGCACCAGGCATCGGTCGCGCTGGCCGAGATGGGCGCGCGCCGGCCCGATCTTGCGGAGGACGCGGCCGCCGTGATCCTGGCGCTCGACCTGCTGGCCGAGGGTTCGGCGACGACGTCGGTCTTCCGGCAGCGGGTCCTCGAACTGATGGAACTCACGGGCAGGGGCCGGCCGTTCCCGTCGCCCGAGTCGCTCCGGCGCCGGTACTTTCATCTCAAGCGCGGCTGGCTCAGGAAGACGGTCGACTGACGGCCTCGAACAGGATGCCGGCGGGAGCGCGTGTTCCCGCCCGCGCAGCGGCGGACAGGAATGTCCGCGCCACTGCTTGTGAACGCTTCTGAGCCCCGGCCGCATGTGGTGACGAGACGCGATGTTTTACCTTATCTACGAATTGTACCACGAGCCCGACTCCGTGCTGCGGTTTCTGCGCCTGTTCGAGTCGCAGCCGTTTCGGTCGATGTGCGCGGCGGCGACCGCGTTCCTGCTCGTCTGGCTCGTGATGCCGTGGTTCATCCGGCTGATGCGGCGGAAGGGGGTGAGCGAGCAGGCGCGGCACTACAGCGAACTCGACGCGGGCCGCAAGTCCGACGTGCCGACGATGGGCGGGCTCGTGTTTCTCGGTGCCATCGTCGTGTCGGCGCTGCTCTGGTGCGATCCGCACAGCGCGTTCGTCTGGGTCGCCGTGCCGATCGGGCTGGCCGGTGCGTTTCTCGGCGCGGCCGACGACCTCGCGAAGCTGCGGCACCGCGGGAGCGACCACGGCCTGTCGCGCGGCGCGAAAGTCGCGGCGCAGATCGGCATCGGCCTGGCGCTCGCGGCGCTCCTCGTCGTCGACGCAACGTCGCCGGTCGCGCCGGAGGTCCGCACGTCGGTCTACGTCCCGCTCAACAAATACGGCTTCGACATCGGCTTGGCAAACCTGGCCCTCGTCGCCGTCTTCATCGTCATGTCGACGAACTCGGTGAACATGACGGACGGGATGGACGGGCTCGCGACGGTTCCGTCGATTATGGTGTTCCTCGTGCTCGCCGTGTTCGCGTACATCATCGGCGACCCGAAGCACGCCGTCGTCCTTCAGTTCTTCCCGTACGAAGACACGGTGCCGGGCCAGATGGTGAACCACCATCTGCCGGGCGCGGGCGAGCTGGCCGTGCTGTGCTGCGCCGGCGCGGGCGCCTGCGCGGGGTTCCTGTGGTACAATGCGTTCCCTGCGACGGTCATGATGGGCGACACGGGCGCCCTCGGGCTCGGCGCGATGCTCGGCGCGGTCGCCGTCCTGATGCGCCAGGAGGTCGTGTTCGTGATCGCGGGCGGCGTGTTCGTCATCGAGCTGGCGTCGGTCTTCGTTCAGGACTACATCGGGCTGAAACTGCTGGGGCGGCGCATCTTCTACCGGTCGCCGTTC
Source organism: uncultured Planctomycetota bacterium (assembly GCA_964385685.1). Lineage (GTDB taxonomy): Bacteria > Planctomycetota > PUPC01 > PUPC01 > PUPC01 > CAYLQD01. Next base: position 10,073 of record CAYLQD010000013.1, read on the forward strand.
CATTCGTCGCTGCTGCACCGCGGCGTCAGTGAGAGCAAGGTGACCGTTCGGCTGTGGGTGTTGTCGGCCGTGTTCGCGGTGGCCGCGCTCGCGATGTTGAAATTGAGATAACGGTGCTCTGTTGAAAACCGAGATCCTTCGCTCACGCTCAGGATGACAAGAACACGCCGATGCCGCGACAATTGTCATTCTGAGCGTGAGCGAAGAATCTCTATGTTGTCACAGAAGCCAGTTTTCAACAGAGCAAGATAACGGCAGTGTCACGTTTAATGTTTGAAGCAATAACGTTGCACTTTTTTCAGGCGGCACGAGACGTGACCTGATGTTTGTAGCGAAAAAAAGCAAAAGCTCCTGCGGTGTTTCTGTCGATATAGCAATTATCGATTGGCTGTCGACAGAACCACGGACAGGAGCCACTATCATGGTCGTCCAAATCCCGCGGTCGCTTGAGCGTTTTTGTGAAAGAATCGGCTCCGGTCTGACCGCGGGCCAGCGAAGGGCTCTGCCGGTGCTTCTGGCCGGATTGCTGCTCGCAAAAGGCCGGCGGTCGCAGGCGGCTCTCGGCCGCACGGTCGTGACGGAACCTCGGCACCGGGCGTCGGTCTCGAAGCTGCTGCGTCGCGGACGCTTTCGGACGCGCGAACTCGTCGACGAGGCCGTGCAAGCCGAGATGGACCGTCAACCCAGGCCCCGCGACGGGAGCCGCCGCACGTGGTTTGTGGTCCTCGACGGCACGTCGACCCAGCGCGGCGGCTTTACCAAAATCGCCAACGCCCGGCAATACAAAGTGTCCCGCCGCAAGAAGAAGGGGGGAACGCCCTCGACGAAGTCGCATACCTTTGTAATGGGCCTTGTCCTGACCGAGCGTGGCGTTCGCATCCCGCTCACTCGGCGAACCTGGCGAACGAAGAAGTACTGCCGCACGAGCGGAAAGAAATATCTCAAGCAGACCGAACTGGCCGAATTGATGCTTCGCTCCCTGCGGCTGCCCGCAGACGTCGACGTGGTCGTCCTGGTCGACGAGTACTTCGAAGGCCAGTGGCTCCACGAGGTCTGCACCGAACTTGGGGACACCTACATCGTTCCGGTCAAGAGCAACCGATGCTTCATCGATGAGGACGGGAACCGCTCTCACCTTCACGCCCGCGGCCGAAGTCTGCCCGAATCGGAGGGCTGGCGAAAACTGACTCTCCTGCGAGGTAGCGAGGACACTGCCCGCTACCGGCGCTACTCCGTGCGACGCACGAGAGCCCAAAGACACTACCGATTCTTCCACGAAGTAAGCCCCGTGGCCAAGCTGGGCCGGGTGGGCGTTGTGTACTCGTGGAAAAAGCCATCCTACCGCCCCCGACGGAACGACTCGGCCGAGAGTTTCAAGGTCTTGGTGACGAACAGCCTCGAGTTCAGTGGTGCGCGAATTGTCGAGTACTACGAACTCCGCTGGCAGATCGAGTTGTGGTTCCGCGAACTCAAAAGCCACCTGGGGCTGGCCGATTATTCGGGCACCGACTTCGAAGCGTTCGAGCGGCACGTTGACCTTGTAATGCTGTCGTTTTTGTTTTTGGAGCGGCGGCGGTGCGAGTTGCGGGCGGCGGCTCGGAGTCGGCGTCGGTGCGGCGAACTGGATGTGATGCGGACGACTGGGTTGCAGAGCGAACTGGCCATTGAGGTCATGCAAGACGACCTGAGTTACCTTCGGAGGTTGCTTCTTGCCCCCGGAGGTCGCCACCGCATCCTTCATCTTTATTCTCAAATGCGAAAGGCCGGGTAACACAGTGTCCGAACCCTGATTCAAAAGTGCAACGTTATTGGTTTGAAGTCCAAAGTTGAGTCGTGCGATACTGGCGACTGTGTTCTTGGCGTGAACTTTAGACATTGAACTTTCGACTTGAAACGGGAGTCGTGTCATGTACGTGGTGATCGCAGGCGGTGGCGCGGTGGGGCAATCGCTCGCGCGGGCCCTCATCGCCCATAAGCACGACGTGGTCGTGATCGACCAGGACCGCTCGGTGTGCGAGGGGATCGCGGCCCGGACGGGCGCCCTCGTGCGGCTGGGCAACGCGACCGACATCGAGGTGCTCGAGGAGGCGGGGCTCGACAAGGCCGACGTCGCGGTCGCGGCGACGCCCCACGACGCCGACAACCTCGCGTTCGGCGTGCTCGCGCGCCACTTCGGCGTGCCGCGTGTCATGGCCCGGATGCGGAGCGAGAAATACGAGGCGGCGTACAAGAAGGCGGGCGTGACCCGCGTCGTCAACGTCGTCGAACTGTTCGTCAACCAGGTCGCGCTCGAGATCGAGCAGCCGCAGCTCCAGCGGGTCGCGAGCTTCGGCGGCGGGAAGGCATCGATCACGGTCGCCGAGGTCCCGCCCAACTCGGTCGCGCACGGCAAGACGGTGGCCGACATCGCCTCGGCCGATGACTTCCCCGACGCGTGCGTCCTCGCCGGTATCTATCGGGAGTCGACGGGCGAGTTCATCATCCCCCGCGGCATGCGGGAGGTCCGCGCGGGCGACAAGGTCTTCCTCGCCGCGAACACCGCGAACATCAGCCGCGCCGCCGCCTATCTCCAGAGCACCAACAAGGGGTGAGCCCGCCGCGTTGCCACACGTGAAATAATCCGCGAAAAGCTCTTTTGCGCACGCGCGGTGCGCGCTATAAATAGCGGCGGTGGAGTGCCTCGATACCCTTTCGGGAGTGGAACGATGCGGAAAGCTCTGTGCGTTGTTGCCGGTGCCCTCTGTCTGACCGTCCTTGCCGGGAGCGCAATCGCCGCGGAGCCCGCGGCGCAGCGCGTCAACGCGATCGCGAAGTGGGTTCCGGCCGGCTCGCCGATATTCATCGGCTGGGACGGCAGCAACCCGGCCATCGCGAAGACGGCTCTGTCGAAGATCCTCCAGGAGCCGGAGGTCGAGGACCTGCTCAAGGGCCCGCTCGCCGCGATGAAGAAGCTGATCGCGGCCGAGGCGCTCAAGAAGGGCGAGCTGGACACCGACGTCCTGCTCCCGCTGCTCAAGACCAAGGTCGGTCTGGCGTTCGTCGGGCTCGCGATGCCCGAGGAGGAGGGGGGCGAGCCGACCCCCGAGATGATGCTCGTCGTCGAGGTCGGTAAGCCGGACAGCGATGCGTCGAGGGCCGCCGCCCTGCTCGTCGACCATATCATCAAGCAGGCGGGGCTCGATCCCGACGACTTCAAGAAGGCGAAGATCGGCGGCGTCGACGGCTGGGTCGCGCAGACCGGCGAGGGCCGCATGAGCTACGCGACCGCGCGCGGGCATTTTGTCTTCGGCACGGGCGACGCCGTCGCCAAGGCGTTCGACCAGAACGCGACGAAGCTGGGCGACATGCGCGAGTTTCGGCGGGTCAGCCAGGTCACGGGCGGGAGCGAAGTCCTGATGGTCCACTACGCCCACGCCGCGGTGATGCAGAAGTTCGGCATGTTGATCCCGCGCGACGACGCGTGGTTCTTGACGGACCCGGAGATCGGGCTGGCGGACCTCCGGTCGGCCTCGCTCGCGCTCTCGCCCGACGGCAAGGGGTTTCGGATGACGTTCTTCGTCCGCGCGCCGGGCGAACGCAAGGGGCTCCTGAAGGCGATGGCCGGCAAGCCGCTCAGCCCCGCCATCCTGAAGCTGGGGCCGAAGGACACCGACTGTTTCTACGCCACGTCGTTCGACGCGGGCGCGTTCTGGGACTTCGTCGTCGCCAACCTGCTGAGGGAGCCCGGGGACAAGGAGGATTTCGAGGAGGGCATCGCCGAGGTGAACGAGGCGCTCGGGCTCGACTTCCGGAAAGATTTCCTCGGCAGCATCGGAGACGAGTTCGGCACCTTCCTGCCCGGCTACATCGCCGTCCTGAAGCTCAAGGACCCCGACGCGTTCGCCGCGAGCGTCGACAAGATGCTGCACGCCCTGGCCGCGAAGGTGTCTGAGGAAGAGCGGGACTTCCGCGGCGCGCAGCTCCGGCTCGCGACGATGACATACAAGGGCCGGACCATCACGTACGTCGATGGGAAGCGCTTCCCGCTCGTCATCCAGCCGTGCTACACGATGGTCGGCGAGTATGCCGTGATCGCGCCGTACACCGCGATGCTCAAGTCGTACATTCTCCGGATGGAAGGCGCGACTGAGACCTTCGCCGACCACCCCGAGTTCAAGGCGCTGCGGGCGAAGCTCGGCAAGGAGCCGGCCTCGATCTACTACGCCGACAGCGTCCCGTTCGTCCAGCAGCTCTACAGCTTCCTCCCGTTCCTGGTGGGTGCGATGAAGGCGGCGCCGGAGGAGGCGCAGGACGTGATTCCCGACCCGGCGAAGCTGCCGGCGTTCGCGACGATCTCGAAGCATCTGTTCGGGTGCGTGGCCGGGCGGCGGGTCGTCCGCGACGGGATCGTATGGGAGTCGCACTCGCCGTTCGGCTTGCCGACGCCGCCGACGATCGAGGGGGCCGGCTTTATCGCGCCGGCGCAGATGGGGATTCTGGCCGGGATGCTGCTGCCGGCGCTCGGGCGCGCACGCGGCGAGGCGCGGAAAGTGCGCGACATGGCCAACCTCAAGCAGATCGGGACGGCTGCGAACCTGTGGCTGGGGAAGTACGGCGAGCAGAAGTATTTCCCGCCGTCGTTGCGGTCGCTCTGGGACAGCGGGATCTTCGACGAACCGAAAATCTTCGTTGCGCCGGGCAGCAAGACCCGGTCGAGAAGGGGCGAATTCGCGACGGACTACGAGAGCATTCTGGACATGCTCGGCTTCTCGCCGATGGAGGCGGAGGCCGGGATGGATGTCCCGCTGGCCTGGGACAAGAAGGGCGTCCACACGGATGGGCGAAACGTCGTCTTCTTTGACTCGCACGTTACGTTCTACCCGGAGCACCGGTTCCAGACCTTGATGAAGGAAGAGATCAAGCCCTGGGTCGCGAAGATGAAGAAGAAGTTTGGCAACAAACCTTTGCCGGCGGGCCGGTGGAAGGAGTTCAAGTTCAGGCCGATGCCGTTCGGCCCCGACGCCGCCCGAACACCGGCGGCCCAGCGCGACATGTACAACCTTAGGCAGATTGGGATCGCCGCACACATCTGGCTCGGCAAGTACGGCGGCGGTACCCGGTTCCCTCCCTCACTCCGGGATCTATGGGACAAGAAGATCATCAAAGAGCCCGACCTTCTTCTCAGCCCGGCGACAGGGCGAACGCCGACAAAGGGTAAGTTCAATACAGACTACGAGTGTATTCTCGACAGCCTCAACCGTGAGCCGTCGGAGGCGGATATCGGCACAGGGGCGGATATCCCCCTTGCGTGGAATGGAGCGGGCACCCACAAGGGCGGTCGGTGCATGGTCTTCTTTGATACTCACCTGGAATGGGTGACCGAGGAGCAGTTCCGGAAACTGAAGACGGAAACGATCGATCCCTGGATCAAGAAGATCAACGCGAACAAGTAGGGCATCAAGGAGAACACCCGATGACAGAAGAGGGCATCGTCAGCTTCAACGATTTCAAGAAGATGGACATCGTGCTCGGCACGGTCACGTCGGTCGAGCCGCATCCGAACGCCGACAAGCTCTACGTGTTCAAGGTCGACCTCGGCGAGGAGGAAGAGCGGACGCTCGTCGCCGGGATCAGGCCTTACTACACGCCCGAAGAGCTTCAGGGCAAGCAACTCGTCGTCGTGAAGAACCTCGAGCCCGCGACCCTGCGCGGCATCGAGAGCCGCGGGATGCTGCTCGCCGCGCAAGAGGGCGAAACGGTCGTCATCGTCTCGCCCGAGCGGCCCATGAAGCCGGGCGCGAAGGTGCTGTGATTCGTTATTCGTCGACTCGTTGAATCGTCATTCGGCACGAGACGCGTGGAGCTGTCTGACGGGCGTCGACGATTAACGAATAACGGGGACGAACGAGGAGGGCACGGAAGTGGCCGACGAGTTCATCGAGCTGACGGTCGGCGACATCACCGAGGCCGAGGTCGACGCGATCGTCAACGCCGCGAACAACGAGCTGCAGCTCGGCGGCGGCGTCGCGGGCGCCATCCGCCGGAACGGCGGGCCGTCGATTCAGGAGGAGTGCGACCGCATCGGCGCCATTCCGCTCGGCGAGGCGGCCGTCACCGGCGCCGGCTGGCTCAAAGCGACATATGTTATCCACGCGGCCAGCATGGCGCTCGGCGAGCCCACATCGGCCGAAAACCTCGTCGCCTCGACCAAGAACTCCCTCCTTCGCGCCGACGAGCACGGACTCGCGTCGATCGCCTTCCCCGCCATCGGGACCGGGATCGCCGGCTTCCCGGTCGACGAGTGCGCCCGGCTAATGATCCAAACCGTGCGCGAGCACCTCGCATCGGGCGAGTCGTCGCTCAAGAAGGTCCTCTTCGTCTTGTTCGATCAGCCGGCGCACGACGCATTCGCCGCGGCCCTCGCCGAATCCGCGTGACTCAAAAACAACTTGAACGCCTCGCGCAGGCAAACTAGACTGGGTTGCGACTCAGTTCATTCAGGGAGAGCCAAGTCATGCGGATCTCAAGGCCGCTCGCGCTTGCGGCGGGCGTGTTGATCTGTGGGGCCATCGCCGCCGGCTGCAAGGCGCCCAACCTCCGTGATCGATTGGACGACACGGCCGAGATCCTGCGCCTCAACGTCGGGCTCGGGCCGGGCCTGCTGGTCAACGCGCACGCGACCCGCCCGATTGCCGTCGGCGTCGGCGCCTATCGGGCGCGGCGCTTTGGCTTCCGCAACGGCTCCGGCTGGATCTGGGACGAGCGTCGCTACGACACGAACCTCATCATCCCGATCTGGGGCTGGGAGGATGTCGAGGCGACCTACTACGGCGGGATGCCCGAGACGCTGCTGCACGGGGATGCGCGCGACCCGCTCCGGCCGCGGCACGACACGGGCTTCTGGCGCTGGGCCGAAGAGCCGCTGACGATCAACAACCCGAACCGCGGCTGGCTCGAGGTCTCGGCGAACGTGCACGCCGTCTTCATCGGCGTAGACGTCGGGTTCGATGTCGGCGAGCTTCTCGACTGGCTTGTCGGGTGGGTCGGGCTCGATCCCGCCGGCGACGACCGTTCGACGGGCAAGGAACTGGAGAAGCACGACCGGCCGCCGCCCAAGCCGCCCACCTTCCCCAACACCGAGATCCTGAAGTAGGGCGCCCGCTCGCACGGCCGCATCGTATTGCCCGCGCCGGCCCGCCCGGCGTCATCGACTTCACCGCGGTCGGCCGGAGTTAGCCGCCCGGCGCAGGCGCCGCTCTGTAGGGGCGGACCCATGTGTCCGCCCGGCGCCCGCCTGAGCCACGCCGCCGAAAAAGCCACGTCTTTCTTTGCGCAAAGGCCGCGCGGCGGGATATAAGTATGGGGATGGACGTGGGAGGAAGACCAATGAAGCGTAATCGGGCGAAACACGTTGCGGCGATCGTGGCGGCGTTGTGCGCGTTGCTGGTCCTATGGGGGCCGACGCGGGCGCAGGACGTGGAGAAGAAGGAGGCGGCGGAAGCCCCCGCCGGCGCGGCGCCGGCCCAGGGCGCGGCGGCCGAGAAGCTTGAGATCACCGACGGGATCAACACGTTCACCGTCGACTACCTCAAGCACCTCGCCCGGACGAGCACGGGGAACGAAATTGCCTCGCCGCAGGGCATCTTCCACGGGCTCGCGATGAGCTACGTCGCGAGCGGCGGCGAAACGCGGAAGGAACTCGCCGCGGCGCTCCACTTCCCGGACGGCGACGAGAAGCTGATCGCCGAGCTGGCGACGCTCCGCGGGCAGTTCATGGCCGCGGCGAAGCACAAGCGGATCGAGATGAACGTCGCGAACGGCGCCTGGCTCGATTCGACCTACGCGACGTTCAAGAAGGACTATGTCGAGCGGCTCAAGAAGGCGTTCGACGCCGCGCTCCACTCCGTCGAGTTCAAGGAACGCGCGAAGGTGTGCAAGGAGATCAACGCGTGGGCCGCCAGGCACACGAACAACCGGATCACGAACGTCATCGCGCCCAAGGACATCGAGTCGAAGAGCCGGCCCGGCTGGATCATCGAACCCGGTCTCGTGACCGTCAACGCCATCTACTTCAAGGCCGACTGGGCAAGCCAGTTCGACAAGAAGGCGACCCGCGACCGCCCCTTCCACCTCGACCCGAAGAAGACCGAAGACGTGCCGATGATGCACCAGGAGTCGGTGTTCCCCTACGCCGAGAACGACGACTTCAAGTTTCTCGAGATGGCCTACATCGACGGCCACTTCTCGATGTATGTGCTGCTCCCGAAGAAGATCATCTCCGTCAAGGACCTGATGGCGGGCGTGGACGGCGATGTCATCAAGAAACTCAGGTGGGACGCCGCGCCGCACGAGGTCGACGTGCTCTTCCCGAAGTTCGAGGTCCGGAGCCACGCCAGCGTTAAGGATGCTCTGGCCGAGATGGGTGCGAAGACGGCCTTCGACTGGAAGAAGGCGAACTTCGACCGGATGATTATCAAGAAGTTCGAGGCGTACCGCATCTACCTGAGCGAGGTCTATCACGACGCGTGGATCGAAGTGAACGAGGAGGGCACCGAGGCCGCCGCCGCCACAACGACGGTCCACTACTCCATTGGATGCTCGGCCCCGCCGCCGCTTCCGCCGAAGGCCGAGTTCCACGCCGACCGCCCGTTCCTCTTCCTGATTGTGCACAACGCGAGCCGCAGCGCCCTCTTCGGCGGCTGGATCACCAATCCCAAGACCAAACCCGCCCCAAGCCCCTGACCGCCCGGACGCCGTCGCTCGCTCTGGTCCATAGTCCACCGTCCATTGCCATGGTCCCGCTTCTCGGCCCTTGTCGCGGGGGCTGACGGCGCGTATACTCTCGGCATCTCAGAGGCAGGAGTGCGACGGATGCGGGTTGGGATCGGACGCGACAGCCACAAGCTCGCCAAGGGCCGGCGGCTCGTCGTCGGTGGAGTCGAAATCGAGAGCCGCGTCGGAGCGGTCGCTCACTCGGACGGCGACGTGCTGCTCCACGTCGTCATCGACGCGATGCTGGGCGCGGCGGGGCTCGGCGATATCGGCGACCACTTCCCCGACACGGACCCGCAGTACGAGGGCGCCGACAGCCGGGGGCTGCTCAAGAAGGTGGCCGCGCTGCTGGGCGCGAACGGGCTTCGCGTCGGGAACGTCGATGCGACCGTCCTGCTCGAACGCCCGAAGCTCGGAGCGCTGAAGGGGCAGATGCGCGAGAACATCGCGACCGACCTCGGGCTCGAGCCCGACGCGGTGAACGTGAAGGCGAAGAGCGCCGAGGGCCTGGGCGCCGTCGGACGCGGCGAGGCCATCGCCGCCGAAGCCGTCGTGCTCGTCGGACCGGCGTAAGCTGGGAAGACGGGGAAAGGGGGAAACGGGAAGAGAAGATGGATTCCCTCCCTCCCTCCCTCGTGCTCTTCGTGGTGAAGGAACAGGAAGACAAATGCCGATTCAGTTCTACAACACGCTGACGAACCGGAAGCAGGACTTCGAGCCAGTTGAGCCGGGCCGCGTCCGGATGTACAACTGCGGCCCGACGGTCTATATGTACGCGCACATCGGCAACTTCCGATCCTTCATGCTCGCCGACCTGCTCCGGCGCTACTTCGAGTACAAAGGGCTCGACGTCGAACAGGTGATGAACATCACCGACGTCGGCCACCTCACCGAAGACGCCGAGGACGGCGAGGACAAGCTCGAAAAGAGCGCCCGCGAGGAAAAGAAAGACCCTTGGCAGATCGCCAAATTCTATGCAAACGCTTTCTTTGAAGACATCGACGCGCTCAACATCAAGCGCGCCACGGCCTATCCCCGCGCGACCGAGACCATCCCGGAGATGATCGACCTTATCCGAACACTCATCGACCGCGGCCACGCGTACGTCAGCAACGACTGCGTCTACTACGACATTTCGTCTTATCCCAGCTACGGCGCGATAAGCGGTAATACGCTCGAGGAGCTTCGGGCCGGCGCGCGACTCGACATCAACCCCGACAAGCGCGACCCCCGCGACTTCGCGCTCTGGGTCACCGATCCGAAACACATCATGAAATGGGAGAGCCCTTGGGGCGTCGGCTATCCCTATTGGCACGTCGAATGCTCCGTCATGGCGATGAAGTACCTCGGCGACACCATCGACATCCACACCGGCGGCGAGGACAACATCTTCCCGCACCACGACTGCGAGCGCGCTCAGTCCGAGGGCGCCACCGGGAAACCGTTCGCGAACTACTGGCTCCACGTCCGACACCTGTTCGTCGAGGGCGAGAAGATGTCGAAGTCGCAGGGCAACTTCTACACGCTCCGCGACCTGCTCGAGAAGGGGCTCGACCCGATGGCGATCCGCTACACGCTCCTTGCGAGCCACTACCGCCAGCCGATGAACTTCACGTTCGAGGGCATCGACGCCTCGGCCGGCGCCATCAAGCGGCTGCGGGAGTTCGCGGCGAACATGGAGCTGGCGACCGGCGAAGGCGAGAACCCCGAGGTCGCGAAGCTGATCGAGGGCGTCGAGAAGGACTTCGAGACGGCGCTCGACGACGATCTCAACATCGCCGAGGCGCTCGGCCGCGTCTTCGAGTTCATCCGCGACGTCAACAAGCTCGACGTGGGGAAGGCGGATGGGGCGAAATGCGCCGCGACGGTGCGCACGTTCGACACCGTGCTTGGCGTGCTGCCGCCGCCGGAGGAGCACGTGCTCGACGACGAGGTTCAGGCGCTCGTCGACGAGCGGGAGGCCGCGCGGAAGAGCAAGAATTTCGCCCGGGCCGACGCCATCCGCGACCAACTCACCGCGCAGGGCATCGTCCTCGAAGACACCCCCGGCGGCGTCCGATGGAAGCGGGGATAACGCCCCTGCGTTGAAGCGCAGTGCAATGTCACATCCCGCAGCCCGCCACCGGTCGACTTGACTCCTTGGAGGGCATCGACGTGTCACGAGAGCGGAGCGGCGCATGGGCCACGGCGGCCGTTGTGTCGGCCGTCATTCTGTTCTGTGGGCTGGGCCCGCCGGCACGCGCAGACGTCAAGCTCCCCAAGGTGCTCGGTGACCACATGGTGCTGCAGCGGGGCAGGCCGGTGCGCGTCTGGGGCTGGGCCGACCCGGGCGAGAAGGTGACCGTTTCGCTGGGAGCGCACAAGGCAGCCGCCACCGCCGGCGAGGACGGCGCGTGGGCGGTGACGCTACCCGCGATGAAGGCGGGCGGACCGCACGAGATGACGGTCGCCGGCAACAACACCCTCGTGCTCAGGGACATCCTCATCGGCGAGGTGTGGGTCTGCTCGGGCCAGTCGAATATGGAGTGGCGGCTCGTGGCCTCGAGGGGCGGCTACGAGGCGATTCGCACGGCCGACTATCCGAGAATCCGGCTGTTCCATCTGCCCCGGCTCTTCAGCGACGAGCCCGTCGCCGACGTGAAGACGTCGTGGCGTGTGTGCTCGCCGAAGACGGTCTCGTGGTTCTCCGGCGTCGGCTACTTCTTCGGCCGCGAGTTGCACAAGGAACTCGATGTCCCCGTCGGGCTGATGATGTCGGCCGTCGGCGGGACACGGATCGAGCCGTGGACGCCGGCCGTCGGCGTGAAGTCTGTTCCCGAACTGGCCGGGAAGGACAAGCCCGTCGACGGCAAGCTCTACAACGGGATGATCCACCCGCTCGTGCCGATGGCGATCCGGGGCGTCATCTGGTACCAGGGCGAGGGGAACCTCGACGACGGCTGGATCTACTACCACCGGATGCGGGCGCTCATCAACGGCTGGCGAACAGCGTGGGGGCAGGGCGACTTCCCGTTCTACTACGTGCAACTGGCGCCGCTGAACTGGGGGCCGTCCGCGCGGCCCGGGACGGCCCTGCCGAAAATCTGGGAGGCCCAGACGGCGGCACTCCGGGTTCCGAACACGGGCATGGTCGTGACGAACGACATCGGCAACACGGGTCGCGCGCATCCACGCAACAAGCAGGATGTCGGCAAGCGGCTCGCGCTCTGGGCGCTCGCGAAGACCTACGGGAAGAAGGACGTCATCTACTCCGGCCCGCTCTACAAGGCGATGAAGGTCGAGGGCAGCGCGATCCGGATCACGTTCAGGCACGCCCACGGTGGGCTGGCATCGCGGGACGGCAAGGCGCTCACGTGGTTCACCATCGCGGGCGCCGACAAGAGGTTCGTTCCGGCGAAGGCGGAGATCGATGGCAAGAGCGTGGTCGTGTCGAGCGACGCCGTCAAGGAGCCGGTCGCCGTGCGGTTCGGATGGCATCAGATCGCCGAGCCGAACCTGATGAACAAGGCGGGGCTGCCCGCGTCGACATTCCGGACCGACACGTGGTGATGCGCGGCCCGCGGGCTGACGCGACCCCACTCTCCGCAGGCTGTTGCCCGACAAGGGACTGCGCGCCTCACGAGAGGTCGGGGGCCGCGTTAACGCCCAAGACACAAGCACCAAACCCCAAACAAGCACCAAGCGCCAACACGGCAAATCCTAAACACCGCCGGCCGCCTGTGTCTGGTGCTTCCGCCATTGCGATTTGGTGCTTGGTTGGTTATTGGGATTTGGTCATTGAGCATTTGGCCCGCGCGCGACCCGCCGCTCTTGCCTGCCTTCGCATCTGCCGCGCAAAGTGCGGGCGGGCCGGCTCCGGCCTCCTTGACTTGCCTGCGCGGCATCCTATAATCCCGCAGCCACCAACGGCCCCGACGCTCTGTAGATAGGGAAGCCCCGTGGAACAAGATCCTGCATATATGGCCTATATGGGCCTGGGCCCGAAACGTATCCCGCACACTGAGCACTGGTCGTGCCCCGACGCCGAGACGTACATCACCGGGATCGACTACTACGAGCACCCGAAGCTGTGCCGCGAACGCTGGAATGAGATCTACCCGCACTTCAAGATGGGCGTGCCCGAGACGGACGATCCGATTCCGCGTCCGGAGATGGACCTTGACGGCAAGAGTTCCGACCCGGAGAAACACACGGTCCGCTGGGGCGCCGGCGAGAGCGGCTCATGGGAGCACGGCGAGAAGTTCTTCAAGACGGCCGAGGACGTTTTCAACTTCAGCCCGCTCGAGAAGGGCGACTTCTCCGACTGGGGCCACGTCGTCGATGCCCAGGACTTCTCGAGCCGTGAGATGATCTTCGAGCGGCACAACGTCACCGAAGATGAGTACCAGCCGGGGCCGGAGGGCTCGACCGCCGGGACCGGGCTGTACAACACGATGTTCATGTGGCCGCTCCTCACGTTCGGCTGGGAACTGTTCCTCGAATGCTGCCTCGATCCGCGGTTCGAGCGCATTATGGACGAGTTCGCCGAGATCAACCGCTGGCGGTTCGAGGCCTTTGCCCGGATGCCAATCAACTTCGTCACGTGCCACGACGACATCGTGACGACCCGCGGCCCCGTCTGCTCACCCGAGTGGATGCACAAGTACATCTTCCCGCGCTACGAGGAGTATTGGGGCATCCTGCGCGACGCCGGCAAGCACGCCCTCTTCATGGTTGACGGCAACGTGACGGCGTACGCCGACGACGTGATTGCGTGCGGTGCGCGCGGTATCATCAGCGAGCCCTACACGGACTACAAGAAGATCGCTCGCGACCACGACGGGGAGAATCTGTTCCTCGCTGGCGAGGGCGACAACCGGATCCTCACGCGGAACGATCCCGACGAGATCGACGCGATGGTCCGGAGCATGGTCGAGACGGCGCACATGACGGGCGGCTACATGATGTGCATCGGCAACCACATCCCGTGGAACGTCACGCCCGAGGGCATCAAGCGATACTTCGACCGCACCGCCGAATGGGCGCATCGGTAGGTCTCTCGCAGAGCGCGCGGAGGACGCAGAGAGAGACATTGGCTGGCCGAATCGGCGGGACGCCGATCCGGCCGGGAATCTCCGGCAGGAAGAGACACAATGAACGCCGAGGACCTGAACGCGATCACATCGCGAATCATCAAGGCGGCGATCGAGGTCCACAAGGAGTTGGGGCCGGGGTTGTTAGAATCGGTCTACGAGCGATGTATGCTGATCGAGCTGAGGCGAATGGGGCTGCGGGTCGAGGCGCAGGTCCCTGTGAAGATCGCTTACAAGGGCGAAGACGTGGCGGAGGAGGGGCTTCGACTCGACCTGTTGGTCGAGGATCAAGTGGTCGTCGAGTTGAAGTCGGTGAAACAAGTAACGGACCTCGACAAGAAGCAACTCCTTTCATATCTGCGTCTCGCGGACAAGCGCATCGGGCTTCTGATCAACTTCAACGTAGCCGTCCTGAAGGAGGGCATCACGAGGATCGCGAACAAGGCCCCCGAGAGTTGACGGCTCGGATTCTCCTCCTCGGAGAATCCGAGCCGATCTGTTCCTCTCCGCGTCCTCTGCGGGCTCTGCGAGAGACAAGAATGACACGACGTGAGCTGGTCAAGGCGGCGATCCGGCACGAAGAAACCGACCGCTGCCCCTACTGCATCGAGCTCTGCGGCGGCGCCTGGGAGGCCATCCAGCCGCACGTCGGTACCGACGACGCGGGCGCCTTCCTCGATAACGACATCGAGGGCGTCGGCATCCCGTGGTGGGGCTGGAACGAGATGCCACCCGACTGGACCGAGTCGCCCACGCCGGCCACGCGCGAGCGCATCTGCGCGTTCGGCAGCTACGACGGCCTCGCCGACCGCATCAAGGAGCAGCGCGAGCGGTCCGACCGATACCTCCTCGTGACCATCTACGGCAGCCACTTCGAGAAGGCCTACTTCGCTCGCGGCTTCGAATATTTCATGATGGACATGGGCGCGAGCCCGGACTGGACGAAGAAGTTCCTCTCCCGTATCGTCGACCGCAACATGGTCATGCTCGAGAACATCCTCGCGATCGACGAGATCGACGGGGTGCTGCTCGGGAGCGACTGGGGGAGTCAGATCGACCTGCTGATGTCGCCCGCGGTCTGGGAGGACATGATCCGGCCCGGCGAGCAGCGCGAGTACGATCTCGTCCATGCCTACGGCAAGGACGTCTGGGTTCACTCCTGCGGCAAGATCGACAAGATCATCCCGTCGCTCGTCGAGATGGGGCTCGACGTGCTCAATCCCGTCCAGCCCGAGTGCATGGACATCGCCGAGTTGAAGGCGAAGTTCGGCGACAAGCTCACGTTCTACGGGGGGATCAGCACGCAGCAGACGTTGCCGTTCGGCACGCCCGACGAGGTCAAGGCCGAGGCCCGCCGCGTCCGCGACCTGATGAGCAAGGGCGGCGGCTACATCTTCGCGCCGTCGCAGGGGCTCCAGGAAGACGTCCCGGCCGAGAACGTCATCGCCCTGCTCGAAGTCGCACGGGAGAAGAAGTAGCGCGCCGCGCCGTCTATCTTCCAGCGATGAACGTGAAAGCGACGACGGCGCCCACGGCGGCCGCCGCGAGCGTAACAATGATGATGAGCGTGTATTCGCCGGCGCGGCTCTTGACCTTGCCGCTTTTCATCCGGTCCGCGAACAGGCCCAACTCCTCGTCCGCCACGGCCGGGGCGTCGGGGGCCGCGCCAAGCTCTGCGGCCATGCATTCGTTCAGCCGGGCCAACTCCTTCCGCATCTTCGAGACGCCAAGGGCCCCGGCCGTGAGGATCGAGGCCGTGCCCGCGATGGTGATGAGCACGAGATCGCCGTCCGTGTCCTCGGTCACTCTGAACTCCTGGCGTCCGCTGAAGCCGCCGAGCAGGATCCGCGCGCCGCTGCTTCCACGACCGTACACCGCGACAACGCCGTCCGGCGCGGTCGCCTCCCGCTCGTACCCCTGGTCGGCCAGGACCCCATCGACGTGCCCCATCGCCTCGTCCTGTTCCCCGCCGCGGAAGAGAAGGAGCAGTTCGTCCTTGTTGTTGCACCGAGCAATCAGTGTCGCACCTGCCATTCTTCTATCCTCCCAAGATCAGGGATCGTTCAAGAGCCCCGGCCCCCACAAAGTGTTCTTATTCGGTGACGCCCAGGTCCCGCACGGTGAAGATCGGGGTGAAGGGGTAGCCGCGGTCGGCGAAGGCGTCGGCCGCGCCGGCGAGCCGGTCGACCATCGCGATCACCCGCACGACCTGCCCGCCCAGCTCCTCGACGGCGTCGATGGCGCGGAGCGTGCTCCCGCCGCTCGTCACAACGTCCTCGACCATCAGCACCTTGTCGCCCGCGGCAAGATTCCCCTCGACGAGCCGCCCCGTGCCGTGGCCCTTCCGCTCCTTGCGGCAGATGAAGCCCTTGAGCTTCCGGCCCGACGTGTCGGCGAGCGCGAGCACCGCGCCGATGATGGGGTCGGCCCCCATCGTCATCCCGCCGACCGCGTCGATCTCATCGCCCTCGATCATCGCGAGGATGACGCGGGCGAGCGTGTGGGCTCCGTCCGACGAGAGGGTCAGCAGGCGCCCGTCGATGTAGTAGTTGCTCTTCGCGCCCGATGCGAGGATGAACTCGCCCGTCTTGAACGCGTCGCGCTTGATGAGTTCGAGCAGTGCGGCCTTGTCGGCATCGAGGTCCGGCATCGGCTCCCTCCAGATGGGGTGGTCGACGGCAATTCTATATGACCGCGCATGATCACGCAACACGTGTTTGCCCTGAGTTGCCATCGCCCTGCTGAGACGCTGCCTCTCGGGGGTGGCCCCGACCGTGTCAGGGTCGCCGGCAGGCGACAAGAGGGAGCCGTTTCGTCCTCCTGTCCGCTCCCGCGGACCCGGACGGAGTTCGGGCCACCCGAAACCGGGCACGCTACCGGGCTCAGCGGCGCAATTCGGATTCTGAGCGTTCACGTGAACGCTCAGAGTACCAACTCCGAGAAGGCCCGTGAACGTGCCTGAAGGGCGGCGCAAGGTGGGGCGGGGCCAGCCCGGGTGGGCGGGGTGTTGCGTTGGGACAACGTTGCGGGCCCGAAGTGTCTCCGAAATCACACCTGCACAGAGCGGGTGTCAGGGGCGGTGGTCATAAGGCGCACTGATGCAACGGTTTAAGAAAAGGGGCGGGTTTGCCCCGCCTGCGGCACGCGCTTTGCACTGAACCGGGCAGCGTCTGAGGGACCATGCACACGGACCGCGTCCCTTGGCGGCAGTTCTTTTTCAGGGAAGCGATTTCGGCGGCTTTGTCCCGCGGCGCGGCCCGATAGACTGAGGATTCCCGGATGAGCAAACGACTTGCGATCATCGTCGTTCTGGTGTTCGTGGTGGCCCGCGCCGCGATGGCCTACAGCCCGCCGTTCGATCCGAACAGCCCCGGCGGCTACCGGGCCGAGGACGGCTTCGTCTTCACGCTCGACTACTTCTACAACCCGGCCGACGGCTACTACTGGGGCGACGCGAACGCGCCCGCGTTCGAGATCTGGGAAGTGGGCGCCCGCACCAATGGCGGCAAGCTCGAGTTCAGCATCTGGACCGACCTGCCCGAGGCCGGAGCCGACGCCGAAGACTCCTACAGCGGCGGCCAGAAAGTCACCCTCAGCCCCGGCGACCTCTGGATTACTGTCGGCTCGCAGAACCCATTCACCACGAACCCGAACGTGACGCGATACGCGATCGCGCTGACCGACCACGCGAACGTCGTCCCGCAGAGATACGCCGGCGTCTGGCCCGCCGTCACGAAGGGCAATCTCTACGTCGGCCCCGTCGCCGCGCTCGGCACCTTCGAAACGTACCAGGAGTACATGGAGTCGAACGACTACTGGTACTATCTGAACGATCAGGACGGGCAGAACGACAAGAACAGCTACTTCTCGCTCATCATGGGCTTCGGCGACGAGGTCGTCGGCAGCAGTTCGGCGGCGTGGGCGCGCGACGATTATTGGGACGACGACGCAGCCGAGTGGGTCGAGGCGTGGCGCATCAACGGCTGGGTCGACCTCGCCGCGATCGGGCTCGACGACCCGTCGGTCGGGATGGATTATTCGCTGTTCGTCTCGTCGGAATGCGGGAACGACGGCGCCGTGCACGCGCCGGTCCCCGAGCCCGGCGGGTTGATTCTCATCGCCGCGGGGCTCGGCTTCGCGTTCAGGAAACGCCGGCGGTAGCTCTCTCCCCAAGCCACATCAAAACAAACGGCCGTCGCCGAACGAATCGGCGGCGGCCGTTCTCATGTCCCGTCAGAGGGCGATGGGGGTCAATCGTCCTCGGTTACGACGACGCCCTTCTCCGCGAGGAAACCGGCGAACTGGTGGTCGAGGCCGCGGATGTGATCGGTCAGCCAGTTGAGCAGGAACGTGTTGACCGACTCGGCCAGCGCCCGCGTCGAGCCCTCTTCCGTGAAGTCCTGCTCGAGGTTCTTGAGCACGCCCATGAATTCCTGATGCTTTGCCTTCTGGTTCTCGAGCCCGGGGAAATCGTGCTCGGTCATGTGCTTCTCTTCGGAGGAGAAATGAAAGTCGGCATATTCGGACAGGAACCCGAGCGTCCTCAGGATCTCCTGCTCGCCCTGGCACGCCTCGACCGCGGCGGAGACCTCGTTGAGCCGCTGCACGAGCGCCTTGTGCTGCTCGTCGAGCAGCGGCACCCCGATCGCCAGGCTATCGTCCCACTCGACACGTCCCATCAGGCAACCCTCCTGAGTCCCCGATCCTCACGGCGGCCACAGCCGGCGCACCAGCAACCACACATGCTCCGCCTTCAGCCCGGCGAAGATGGGGTGCCGAAGGAGCGGAGCTCCGACGTGTGCCCCAACTTCGTCGCGCCGCCGCGCAGCGGCGGACCTACGCAGCGCCGTACACGGCGGCGTCGCCGAGTTCTTCCTCAATACGGAGGAGCTGATTGTACTTGCAGACGCGATCGGTCCGGCAGGCGGACCCGGTCTTGATCTGGCCGGCGTTCGTGGCGACGACGATGTCGGCGATGGTCGTGTCTTCGGTCTCGCCCGAGCGGTGGCTGACGACGGCGGTGTAGCCGGCGTTGTGGGCCATCTCGATCGCGTTGAGCGTCTCGGTCAGCGTGCCGATCTGGTTGACCTTGATGAGGATCGAGTTGGCGATGCCGTTGTCGATGCCGCGCTTGAGCCGCTCGGTGTTCGTGACGAAGAGGTCGTCGCCGACGAGCTGGACCTTGTCGCCCAGCTTCTCGGTGATGAGCTTCCAGCCGTCCCAGTCGTCCTCGGCGAGCCCGTCCTCGATGGACTTGATCGGGTACCGCTCGCAGAGGTCGGCGTAGTAGCCGACCATCTCGGCGGGGCTCATCTGCTTGTGCTCGGCGGCGAAGACATACTTGCCGGGCGCCTTCATCCCGTGGCCCTTTGCGTCCTCGCCGAAGAACTCGCTCGACGCGGGGTCGAGGCAGATGCGGATGTCCTTGCCCGCCTTGTAGCCGGCCTTCGCGATGGCCTCCATGATGACGCGGACGGCCTCTTCGTTGCCGAGGTCGGGCGCGAACCCGCCCTCGTCGCCGACCGAGATGCTCATGTTGCGGCTCTTGAGCACGGCCTTGAGCGCGTGGAAGACCTCGGCGCCCATCCGCAGTCCTTCGCGGAAGCTCGTGGCGCCGTCGGGCGCGATCATGAACTCCTGGATGTCGACGTTGTTGTCCGCGTGTTTGCCGCCGTTGAGGATGTTCATCATCGGGACGGGAAGCACGTGGGCGTTCGCTCCGCCGATGTAGCGGTAGAGGGGCATGCCGAACGCGTCGGCGGCGGCCTTGGCCGCGGCGAGCGAGACGCCGAGGATCGCGTTCGCGCCGATGTTGCCCTTGTTCGGCGTGCCGTCGAGGTCGATCATCCGTTTGTCGAGCCCGACTTGATCGGCGGCGTCGAGTCCGAGGATCTCGGGCGCGAGCACCTCGTTGACGTTCTTGACCGCGTTCAAGACGCCCTTGCCGAGGTAGCGGGCCTTGTCGCCGTCGCGCAGCTCGACGGCCTCGTGCTCGCCGGTCGACGCGCCCGACGGGACGGCCGCGCGGCCGGTCGCGCCGCATTCAAGTTCGATGTCCACCTCGACGGTGGGGTTTCCTCGCGAGTCGAGTATTTCGCGTGCCAGAACAGCCGTGATCGTCGTCATTGATACTCTCCATATGTTCAGCGGACCGTTATTGGTTCCGTCATTGGCTTCGAGCGGCCCGCATTATAGCGGTGGGGGCGCCCGCGGGCAAGCGCCCGGCGGCGCCACAAGCTCATCCCTATGGGACAGGAATGTCGCACTCCGGTTTCGTTCGCGCGCGGCCGGCCCGTGCGCGATTTTTGTACCATATGGTACATGAACCGTGCACGGCGGGATTGCCGTCTTCTGAGGCGAGCGGGCGCAGACCGGGGTCATTTGGCCTGTCCTCGGCCGATTTCGCGCCGAAACTGAGCTTGGACGGCCGCGCGGTCGCGGATATAATACGCGCGTCGATTGATTCGGCGGTCGGCCAGGCGATGAGGGCGATCGCCAGGAGAGAGGATGAGCGCAGAGGCACAGGAACTGCAGGGCTTCGAGCCGGTGGCGGAGGAGTCGGGCCTGGCCCGGTTGCTGAAGATCGCCCTGCCCGTCGTACTGTTAGGTGTCCTCGCCGCGAGCCCGTTCTACTTCGTCTGGTTCCGGTGGAGCGACAGCGAGGACTACTACACCCACGGTCCGCTCGTCCCGTTCGTGTCGGCGTATCTGGTGCTCCGGGCGCGGAAGAAGCTGACAGGCGAGGACCCGCCCGAGACGGGCCCGCTCTACGCGGCCGGGGTCGGGGCCGGCATCCTTTACTTCGTCTTCGCCGACTTCGAGTGGGACAAGCGCTGGCTGTTCGCCATCCTCGCGGTCGCAGCGGCCGTCTATCTCGTCTACCACCTTCGAAACCTGAAGCCGGAGCCATGGAAACCCGGCCTGTTCGTCCTGATTCCGGCCCTTGCCTTTTGCGTGATCGCCGGCTCCCAGCAGATCGTGTCCGTCGGCTGGTTCTTCGTGGTCGTCTCTCTGATGGGCATGGTGCTCTATCACCTCGGCAAGCGCGTGGCGCTCATCATGGCGTTCCCGCTCATCTTCCTGTTCAGCAGCGTGCCCCTGCCGGAATACAAGGTCGAGGAATACACGCTCCCGCTGAAGAAGTTTGCGACCGCGAACACGGTGCACATTCTTCGGAGCCCGCTCGTCGGGATCTACTGCCGCGCGACGGGCAACGTCATCGAGTTTCCGGGCGAGATCCACGAGGACACGAAGACGGTCAAGGTCGGCTCCGTGTGCAGCGGGCTGCGTTCGCTGATCGCCCTCATCTCGTTTGGCATGCTGTTCGCGTACATCACGCCGGTGTCGGCGGTCAAGAAAGGGATTCTGTTTGCCGCGGCGATTCCGGCGTCGTTCATCGCAAACCTCGTGCGCATCCTCACGCTCGCGCTCGTGACATACGGATGGGACTCCAAGACGGCGACCGGCGACGGGATCTGGAACGCGCTGGAGTCGACCTGGCTGTCGGCGACGGTGCCGCACCTTCGGAAGCTCTCGACGGAGCCCGTCCACGACTTCACCGGCATCATGATTTTTGTCGTGGCCTTCATCGGGTTGTTCGCGCTCGAGCGGCTGCTGTCGTATGTCGAGCACAAGCAGCAGACCGCGCGCTACCGCGAATCGCTGGCGGAGCAGGCAGCGGCGGAAACGGGGGAGGCCGATGTCTGAGCGTGGCGGACGACGGACGATCCTCGTGCTGGCCGGTGTCGTGCTTCTGTGCGCCGCCGTTGCGCTCGTTGGGCTCCTGAAGGGCGCGGCGGTCGACGAGAACCCGAACAAGTGGACGGGCCGGATACTCGGCTTCGTGATGGCAGCCGTCGGCGCGGTCGTCGCCGTCGCGATGTTCCGGTTCGGCCGGCCCGGCGAAACGCACTACTGGGGCCTCGTCTCCGGGCTCATGATCGCCGCCATCCTGACCGGGGCATACTCCTACAAGCCCAAGGCACCCCACGCGAGCGGCAAGGCCGAGAAGATCCCGACCGAGATCGGCGAGTGGATCGGCTACCCATTCACCGTGCCGGACTACGTAATGAAAGATCTCCTCACGACCGATGTCATCGAGCGGCAGTACCGTCGAGGGGACGACACGGTGAATCTTGCCGTCGTCTACTCCGAGGGCAAGCGCAAGTCGGCTCACCCGCCCGAGCAGTGCTACTCGGCCGCCGGCAGCGAGACGGAGGAACTCACTCACGACACACTCCTCGCGGCCGACGGGCGCGAGGTCAACTGCCGGCGCCTGGTCATCCGTAAGCCGGAGAGCCGGCTGGAGCCCGGCGAAGCCCCCTTCGAAGCGATCCTCTACTGGTACAAGGCCGATGCGCTGAACACCGGAAACATTATCACGGTGTCGCTCTACGCGATCTGGTCCGACCTGACGATGTCGAGCGGGACGCGCATCGCGCTCGTCCGGCTCTCGACCCCCCTGGCGACCGCGAGCAAGGCCAACACCGACCACGCGTTCGGCCTGCTGAAGGAATTCGGCGGGGAGGCGTTTCCGGAGATCGAAAAGGCGCTTGGCGACGAGGAGTGAATCAGCGACGGCGGGTGCGGCGTTTCCTCGACTTCTTGCGGCTCGAGCTTGCGGCGTCGAGTTTCTCCTTCAGCACCGACAGGATCTTCAACGCCAGCCGCGACGGCTTCGACTTCCTGTTTTCCCAGCGATTGACGGTGGCAAACGTGACGCCGATCTCGTGAGCGAACTCTTCCTGCGTCAGGGCCAACTGCTTCCGCAGCTTGCGAATGTCCGCACCGTCCATCGAATTCCCCCTAACCTTGGACCAACGGTGTAGCTGAAACCGCACGCCGTCGCCGACATCGGCCACCCCTAGCCCCGTTCGGCCCGCTGCGAGGGCGGATTATAGCGGCTCGTATAGAACTCGTCCAAGGAAAATCCTGAAAAAACTTCGGTCCCCTGAGCCGCCGACGCGCAATTGCGCAATCGCCCTCGATGCTGGTATAGTAGGGCCGGGACGCCGGGTCGCCCGGCGGGTCGCGCCGTCACCCCACGGTCTATTGCGAGGCGCACGACATGTCTCAGAAGAACCGCCTGCTCGCCGCCGCCCTCCTGTTCGCTCTTTCATTATCGCCCGCGGCCCTCGGCGCCGAACCCGCCGCCCCGCCGGCTGCACCCGCCGCTCCGCCGGCCCCGCCGGCCGAGCCGAAGCCGCCGGACCCGCCGACACACACCGTCGAGGCCGAACTTCTCAAGATCGACATCCCGATCAAGGGCATCTTCGAGTCGCCGAGGATGACTGAGCTTTCCCGCACCCCCGAGGCGTGGGCCCAGATGAAGGCGCTCTCGGCCGCCGAAGCCGGCGTTGCCGTCAAGAAAGGTGACGTGCTCGTCGAACTCGATCCCAAAGACCTCGACAAGCGCATCCGCGACATCGAGCAGGGCCGGCCCCTGGCGCTTCTCAAGATCCAGCAGGCCCAGGCGGAACTGCGCATGCTCGAACTCACCACCCCCGAGAACCTCAAGCTCGCGCGGCAGAACGCGAAGCAGGCCGAGGAGGATTTCAAGCACTACATGAAATCGAACCGGGCCTTCCAGGACGGGTACCAGAAGAACGCCGAGGAGGGGACGGACCTCTGGCTCGAAGCCGTGAAGATCGAGCTGCGCGAACTGGAGAAGATGTATGAGGCCGACGATCTGATCGAGGCGACCGAGAAGCTCGTGCTCGCGCGCCAGAAGCATCAGCTGAAGCGGACCGAGCTCGGCTGGAAGAAGGCGCAGATCGACCACGCCTGGAAACGGAAGGTCGTCATGGCGCGGGAACTCGAGACGCAGAGACAGCGGGTCCGCAACATCAAGCAGGCGCTCGCAAGGGCCGAGGCGACGCTCGAGCTGGCTCTGAATGCCAAGCGCCTCGAGGTCGGACAGATGACATACGCCCAGGCCGACTCCGACCGGATGCTTCGCGACCTGAAGGCCGACCGGGAGGGCATGACGATCCGCGCCCCGGCGGCCGGACTCGTCTACTACGGCCGCTGCGTTCAGGGCTACTGGCCCGACGCGAGCCGCGCTGCCGACATGCTCAAGCCCGGCGGCCAACTCGCGCCGCAGTTCGTCTTCCTCACGATCGTCAGCCCCGAACGGCTCTTCGTGCGGGCGTATGTCGAGGAGCAGCATCTGCACGACCTGCGGCGCGGCGTGGCCGCACGCGTCGTCCCGACCGGCTATCCGGACCTTAAGCTCGATGCCAAGGTCGAGTCGGTCCACATCGCGCCCGGCGGACCGGGACCCTACGCAATCACGCTCGCGCTGAGCGACAAGGCCGCCCGCGTGCTCCCCGGCATGACGTGCTCGGTCACGTTGCGCGCGTACCGCAGCCCCAAGGCGCTGACCGTTCCGGCCGCCTCAGTCTTCACCGATCCCGAGGATGAGGACGAGGAGAAGCCGCACGTGTACGTGGTCGAGGACGGCAAGCCGGTCAAGCGGGTCGTGAAACTCGGCCGGCGGTCGGGCGACAAGATCGAGATCCTGAAGGGGCTGTCGGCGGGGAGCGTCATTCGCCTGGAGCGGCCCGCCGAGTGAACCCGGGCCCGGTCGACGAGGACAATCCGTTGCACACCGGCATGAACGCGCTGGCGCTGCTCGCGTGTCTTGTGGGCGCGGGCTGCGCGGGGCCGCGGACCCCGCCGAGCGAGGCCGCGCCCGTGCCGCGCGACGTGCCGCCGCCCTCCGCCGCCGCGGTCCGCGCGGCCATCGATCGCGGCGTCGGCTTCCTCGCGAAAGACCAGAACAGCGACGGCTCCTGGGGGACCGCGCGCTACAAGCAGCACAACGTACTGATGCCCGTGCCCGGCGGGCACCAGGCCGTGCGCACGGCCGTCACCGCGCTGTGCGTTTCCGCGCTGATCGACGCCGGGTCCGACGCCCCCGCCGCAGTCGCCGCGCTCGAGCGCGGCGAGGACTGGCTGATCGCCAACGTCTCGAAGGTCCGGCTCAGCTCGGCCAACGTGATGTACAACAACTGGGCGCACGCATACGCCGTCCAGGCGCTCGTCCGGATGCTCCCGCGGGCGCCGGCCGGGTCGGAGCGGCGCCGCACGGTGCGTTCGCTCGTCCGCGGCCAGATCGACAAGCTCGTGCAGCACCAGCATCTCGACGGCGGCTGGGGATACTACGCCTACGGCACGGTGACACGGCGGCCGCTGGCCGGCTCGAACAGTTTCATGACGGCGACGGTCCTCGTCGGGCTGCACGAGGCGCGCGAGGCCGGCTTCACCATCCCGCGCAACGTCGTCGCGAAGGCGATGGACTCGATCCGCCGCCAGCGGCATCCCGACTTCTCGTACGCCTACGGGCACTCGACCGTGCCGAATCCGACGGCGGGCATCAACCTGGCCCCCGGCAGTCTGGCCCGCTCGCAGGCGTGCAACGCCGCGATGCTCCTCTGGAACGACGAGCGGACGACCCCCGCGGTCGCACGCGCCTGGCTCAATCGGCTTTGCGCGCGCCACGGCTGGCTCAGCATGGCCCGGAAAACCATACGTCCGCACGAGGGCCACTACGCCATCGCGGGCTACTTCTATTACTATGGGTTCTACTACGCGGGCTACTGCCTCGGCGGCGCGCCCGAGGCCGACCAACGGCGGCTCGCCGGGCACGTCGCCCGCCTCCTCCTCGAGCGGCAGGAAAAGGACGGCTCGTGGTGGGACTTCCCCCTCTTCAACTACCACCGGCAGTACGGCACCGGCTTCACGCTCCCGACGCTCGTGCGCTGCCTCCCACACCTCGACCCGCCCGCGAAAGTCAACTGAACAGCGCGAGAATGTCGCCGGCGAGGTACATCGAGCCGGTGATGCAGATGCGGTCGACCGGGCCGGCCAGCATGCGCGCGAGGGCGAGCGCGTCGGCGGGGGTCCCGGCGATGTCGACGGCGTCGGCGCCCAACGCCTCGAGGGCGGCCTTCAGCGTCGCCGGGTCGGCGGCGCGCGGATTCGGCGTGCGTGTCACGACGAACGCGTCGCCGCGTGGCGCGAGGAGCCGAAGGACGGCGTCGACATTCTTGTCGGCGGCGATGGCGACCACGAACACCGTCCTCTTGCGCGGCAGGCCGTCGAGTGTTTCGAGCAGGGCCGAGACGCTCGCGACGTTGTGCGCGCCGTCGAGAATGATGTCCGGTTCCGTCGCGACAAGCTGAACGCGGCCGGGCCAGTGGAGCGAGCCGAGCCCACCGTGGACCGCGTCGTTGCCGATCTCGAGCCCGCGCTCGCAGAGCAGCTCGGCCAGCCCGAGCGCCGTCGCCGCGTTCTCGCGCTGGTGCCGCCCGAGCAGCGCCAGCCGGAGCCCCGTCAACTCCCGCCGCCAGGTCCGCAGCCCGAACACCTCGGGCGTCTCGCTGTGGACCTCGATGTCGTCGCCGACGACCCGGAGCGGGGCGCCGAGTTCGGCCGCCCGGGCGCGGATCACATCGAGCGGCCCCGGCTGCTGCACGCCCGACACGACCGGCACACCTTCCTTGATGATGCCCGCCTTCTCGCCGGCGATCTGGCCCAGCTCCGTGCCGAGCTTGTCGGTGTGGTCGAAGCTGACGGGCGTGATGGCGCACGCCTCGGGCAGGAGCACGTTCGTCGCGTCGAGCCGGCCGCCGAGCCCGACCTCGACGACAGCGAGGTCGACGTCCCGCTCGCAGAAATAGAGGAACGCGATCGTCGTGAAGATCTCGAAGAACGTCGGCGCGTAGGTGTCGCCGTCCTCCGACGCCACGTCGAGGTAGGGCCGGAGCGGTTCGAGCAGCCGGGTCACGGCCTCCTCGGGAATCCACTCGCCGTCGACCTGGATGCGCTCGCGGATGTCAAGCAGGTGGGGCGAGGTGTAGAGCCCGACGGAGAGGCCGGCGGCGCGGGCCATCGACGCGAGCATCGCAGCCGTCGAGCCCTTGCCCTTCGTGCCCGCGATGTGGGCCGCGCGGAGCGCCGCGTGCGGCTGCCCGCAGTGCTCCAGAATCTTCGTCATCCGCGCGAGCCCGAAGACCGATGTCGCCTTCTTCACCTTGTGCATGCGCTCGTAGTCGGTGAAACGGAAGAGGTAATCGAGCGCGGCCTGGTACGTGGGGAATGACACGGCCTACTCCAACGTGAAATCGCCGTGCTTGCGGATGTGTTCCGCGAGGCCACCGTCCTCCAGGATCCGGCGCATCACCGGCGGGAGCGGCGAGAACCGAAGCTCGGCGCCGTGCGTCAGGTTCCTCAGGACGCCCGCGCCGAGGTCGACGTCCAGGTCGTCGCCCTGCTCGATGCCGTCC
The DNA here is from genome assembly GCA_964385685.1 of uncultured Planctomycetota bacterium. Taxonomy (GTDB): domain Bacteria; phylum Planctomycetota; class PUPC01; order PUPC01; family PUPC01; genus CAYLQD01. Next base: position 37,185 of record CAYLQD010000013.1, read on the forward strand.
GTGTCGACTTCGATGGCCGGCAGCCCGACGTTGATGCAGTTGCGGAAGAAGATGCGGGCGAACGATTTCGCGATCACGGCGCTGACGCCCGCGAGCTTGATGATCGTCGGCGCGTGCTCGCGGCTCGAGCCGAGCCCGAAGTTGCGGCCGCCGACGACGAAGTCGCCCGGGCTCATCTTCGACGCGAACTCGGGGTCCGCGTCTTCGAGCACGTGCTTCGTCAACTCCGGAAGATTAGACCGGAGATGGGCCAGCCGCCCCGGACAGATCAGGTCCGTCGACACATCGTCGCCAAACGTCCACGCCTTGCCTGTCATATGTCTCACACCAGTCCGCGCGGGTCGGTGATCTTGCCGGCGATGGCCGTTGCCGCGGCCGTCGCCGGCGAGCCCAGGTAGATCATCCCCGCCGGGTTGCCCATCCGGCCCTTGAAGTTGCGGTTCGTCGTCGCGAGACACGCCTCGCCGTCGCCCAGGATCCCGCCGTGCACGCCCAGGCACGCGCCGCAGCCCGGCGTGGTCACGGTCGCTCCAAACTCGACCAGCGTCTCGATGATGCCCTCGCGAAGTGCGTCCTTCAGGACGCGCGGCGATGCCGGCGTCACGATGACGCGCGTGCTCTTCGCGCGCTGCTTCCCCTCGACCATCCCGGCGACGACGCGGAGGTCTTCAAGCCGCCCGTTCGTGCAGCTTCCGATGAAGACCTGCTGGATGGGCACGTTGCCCACCTCGTCGATCCGGCGGGTGTTGTCGACCGTGTGCGGGAACGACACGGTCGGTACGAGGTCGTCGGCGTTGATCCGAACGACCCGCTCGTACTCGGCGTAGGGGTCGGGCCGCAGCTCACGGTAGTCGTTCTCGCGTCCGTACGCAACGAGGTATTCGCGTGTGATCTCGTCGGACGCGAACAGCCCCGCCTTCGCGCCGGCCTCGACGGCCATGTTCGAGAGCGTCAGGCGCTCGGACATCGGCATCGACTCGACCGCGGGGCCGCAAAACTCGAGCGCCCGGTACGTCGCGCCGTCGGCGCCGAGCATTCCGACGAGGTGCAGCATCAGGTCTTTCGAAAACACGCCCGCGGGGAACCGACCGGTCACCTCGATCTGAAACGTGCGCGGGACCCGTAGCCACGTCTTGCCGAGAGCGATGGCCATCGCGACATCCGTGCTGCCCATGCCGGTCGCGAACGCGCCCAGCGCCCCGCCCATACACGTGTGCGAGTCGGCCCCGACCTCCAGGTCTCCCGGCTTGACGTGATCCTCGGCCGCGATCTGATGGCAGACGCCCTCGCCGATATCGACCAGGCGGCAGCCGTAGGTCTCGGCGAAGCCGCGGAGCGTCATGTGATCGTTCGACAACTCCTTCCGCGGGCTCGGCGCCGCGTGGTCGAGGAACAGCATCGTGTCGTCGGGGTTCGCGACCGACGAGAAGCCGACCGCCTCGAACTGCCGGACCATCAACGGCCCGGTCGTGTCCTGCGCCAGGCACACGTCGGTCCGCGCGATGATGAACTCATCGGCCTTGACCGTCGCGTCGCACTTCTCGCTGAGAATCTTCTCGCTAAGCGTCTGCGCCACCGGTTTCACCCTCTTACTCTTGCTACGTTTAGAACCGAGATCCCTGCTTGCGGCAGGCAAGCTTCGCTCCGCTCAGGATGACACGCACACACGCGCCCGCTGAAACATGTCATTCTGAGCGGAGCGAAGAATCTCTACGTTATCGCACGCGCCGGTTTTCGACAGAGCGCCTCACCTCTCAAATCACGTCCCGGATATCCGTCACGCCGATCGGCTCGCGCGACAGAATCGGCTCGCCGTAGTCGGCCTGGATCAGCGCCCCGTAGTACGCCGCGTAGCTCGCTATCAGATCAATCACCGGGTACTCGCCCTCCACGTCGAACTGCGAGGCGTAGGCCTTCGCCGATTCGATCTTGCGGTCCCACTGCGCCGAGACATCGACGATGAAGCTCGCGGGGAACGCGATCCGCAGGTGCGAGCAAAGGTAGTAGAAGATCTTCGCCGGATACCACGGGTCGCCGGTCATGTCGGTCTTGGTCAGCTTGGCCTGGAACCGCGCCGCGTCGCAGATGTGCGAGGTCGCGACGTGATCGGGATGCGCATCGACCCAATACGGCACGAGCATCAGGTCCGGCTTCAGCTCGCGGACGACCTCGGCGACCTTGGTCCGCGCCTCGATCGTGTCCATCACGTAGCGATTGGGAAGGTCGAGGGTCGTGCGGCTGGCGACGCCGAGAATCTCGGCCGCGCGGGCCGATTCCGCCGCGCGGGTCGCCGGATCGCCCTTAGGCGTCGGCTCGCCGTTCGTCATATCGAGCAGGTGGACGGTGTGGCCCGCGGCCGCAAGCGTCAGGAGCGTGCCGCCGATGCCCAGCTCCGCATCGTCCGGGTGCGGCGCGACCGCCAGGACCGTGCGGATGCCCGACCGCTTTCCGCCCGGCGGGCGGGGCTCGTGTGTTTGGGCCTTGTCGATCACGGCGGCTCCCTTTCGGCCAACGCGCCGGGAATATAACAGCCCCTCGCCCCGCTTGCAAGCGGAATCGGTTTTCGGCCGCGCGTCCCCGTGCGGCGCGTTCCAGACTTGACATCCCGGACGCGCCGGATAGAATCCGTATGAACGTCACGCCGAGGTGGCGGAATTGGCAGACGCGCTAGGTTCAGGACCTAGTGGGCTTCGGCCTGTGGGGGTTCGAATCCCCCCCTCGGCACCAAGGACTTATGGCGATTTGGGGAGTGTCGTGGCACAGCCCGAGCGATGCCAGCGTAACATGCACCGTAACATGGTTTTCGTCAGGTGTGTCATGCGGTGCCCGTCTGCCTCAGTTTCTCGACCGTATCCTCGAGGACCTCGGCCCGGATACGCTGGTAGAACTTCACCGTCGTGCCGATGTCCGTGTGGCCGAGGTACGCGGCCGCGACGGGCTCATTCACGTCGGCTTCTGCCAGACGGGTGCCCACTGTACGGCGGATGTCGTGCAGCGTGCACTTCTCGATCTTGGCCTCCTTCAAGGCACGCCGGAACTTCGCGTTGAGCTGGTGATCGCAGTGTTCTGCCAACCTTCACCACGCGAAGCTGTCCGCGAGCTTGGCCGTGATGTTGCACGTCCCCCAGCGGGTCCGCATCCGCTTGATGCCCCAATCGGCGACCTTCAGCGGTAGGATGCCGCTTCCGGCATTCTTCCAAGCCGAACGGCCTGTCGTTCGGCCGTCGTCCCAGTTCCCGGCCGGGCTTAGCTCCGAGGTGTCGCGGGGTTGCCGGCGTGCGTCGCTCGCCAATGGAGGCGCGGGCAAGCCCGACTTGACGGGAGACGCGTGGCGGCGTAGGATATGAACAGCGGATGGCCAAAGGACCTCTAACATTGTGACTCATGTCGAGACCGAGCAAGGAGCTGGAATCATGGCGAGAATGAAGTGGCTGTTGGTATTGGGCGTGTTGATGGGTCTGGCGGCCGATGTGATGGCGCTCCCACCGCATGCATACTATTCGGATATTGTGTTGTCGGCGGACGGCAAGCCTGTTCCAGGGGCCACTGTGCATGTCTGCAAGGCAGGGACAAAAGTCAAAGCAAGATTATTCAAGGGCGAAAGCGCGGGTACAACGAAGTCTGCTTTCTTGCTCAACCTGACCTCAGCCCCGACGGACGTATCTTCGACGGGATGGAACCTGCGGGCCCGCCACGCGTTTGACCGTAACAAGCGCAGCCGTTGGTCCTCTGCACCGGGATTGCCGCCCGTTGCGCGACCTTCCCGGAGCCACGACTGGATCTGGGTCGATTTGGGAGCGGACGTCCCATTGCGCTCCGTCTGGGTTGACTACCAGAATGCCGCTGCAGTTGACTACACGGTCCGGCTGCTCACGGCGGCGCAAGGCGCGGCTCTGGGGCTGACCAAGAATGGCCGGGCCGGCGGCGGTGTGCAGAAATGGAAGATCATTGCGACCGGCAAGAACCTGCCCAGTGGTGCAAGGAGTCCGAACCGGAAATTGCCCGGCGTCCCCGACAAGTGGGACTTTGTAACCGGCACGGCGATGATTCCGGACAATGCCGGCGGCAAGACGAAAGTCCACGTAGCCAAGCCGGTCGGGCGCTACCTCCTGGTCGACATGACGAAGGCGTCGGATCGCGGCTTTGGAAATGTCTCGATATGGGGCATCACCGTGGTAACTGAATGGGACAAGAATGGGCCGCCTATGGACTGTGTGCTCTATACAACAGCCATGGACAACTTCGTCGAACAGCCCAATCCCATTACTACCGGCAAGGACGGCAGGTTCCGTTTCTTCGTCGCGAACGGAGACTACGACATTCATATCTCCCACGCCTCTGTTGCATATTCTTTAACCAATGTCGCTCTGGTGAATCCCCATCGCCCGCATACTATTCGATCGTCTTCAGAAGTACCTCCCCTTACGCTCGTCGAGAGCGGGGAGAAGACGAGCGGAGGGAACAACGCATTGATACTCGGCCGGCCGGGGTCCACGGACGCCAACAACCCCCCGACGCCATACCGGATCTTCGTCAACAAGGGCAAGCAGGGCTGGGCGCTGACGCTGAACGCCGACTGGGATGAAAAAGCCGGCGCATGGAAGCGACGGACCACCGGCAATCAATCGTTTGTTTTCCGAATCAACGGAGAGGATCATTCACTCGAGTACGGAAACGACTCTTTTACCACTCGTACACCGCCTGTCATGGAGACCCTGTTCCGGATATCTGCAGACGGCGAGATATCGGCCAAGGCTTTTGGGGGGTGGCACGGACTTGGAATGGAAGTACGGAATAAGACTGGACGAAGACTGGGCGTCGGGAACGTGGTGGTATTGGATCCGTCCACGCCCTTCGCCGTAATAAAGCCGCGCAAGTATGCCGATGAGAATCCCGCGGTGGTCTACAAGGTGGATGGGTCCCGGGTATTCGTTCTGATTGCGGGGAGAATAACTCCGCACACACCTTATTCGCCCAGAGATATCGGAAGAGCGGTAAAGGCAGGTGATTTGCTTGTCACCGAGGGGGCTGGCTCGCTGCGAGCGGTTGTCGGCCGTAAGGGAGTCGATCCCCGTGCAGTTCTAGGTAGAGTGAGCACCAAATCACTCCTGACTATTGTACCTTAGTAGGAGGCATGTCCATGTTAGGTCGCAATGACAGTCGATCACATTTGCTGAGGAGTATGGGTCTCGGCGCCATCGTGCTGCTTCTGTGTGCGGGAAACGCATTCGGCAAGGCAAAGCATTATGGGCAGCTCTTCCGTGAAACCGGACGGCCCCGGTCAGGAGCAGAGCTCTATGTCTTCAAAGGCAAAGAGCTAGCGGACCTCTATAGCGATTCTGAAGGGCGTACCACGCTCAAGAATCCCGTTACTACTGGCACGGATGGCGTGTACTGGTTCTATGCAGACAATGGTCGCTATGCGATTGCAGAGAAAGCGGGGTCTGGATACAGAATGATTGAGCCTGAGGTGCACGTCTTTGACCCGGGCGACCCTCAAACGCTGACAGCGACTTCTAGCGAGGTCGCACTGACTCTAAGGCATGCTGATTCCAGGAAGGTCGAGAGCAGCAGTTCCATTGTAATGCGCCGCGAGGATGGACCGGACATCGAAAAGAAAGGCCCCTGGCGTATGAATTACGTCGGCACAGGCCGTGAGCCGCGACCACCCCGCAGCTTCATGCTTCTATACAATACCGACCTCCGGAAAGACACTAAAGGACGCGAGACATGGGCGCCGCGCGATGTAAAGGATGTTTGCGTATTATTCAAGATTACGGCGGCGGATGGCACAGGCGGTTGGGGCACGGGCGGGTATTTCAGGTATGCAGTCGCACCGTCCGGGCCAGCCGGCACTTCTCCCGTTTTCCGTAATGCCGTAAATGTTACGGGTAGCCCCGTGAATACTGCCAGCTCGTTGCTGAAGATAGGCGCAGGGATTGACAAGAACACCCGGTACTTTCGGAACCGCTATGGCAGATGGGTGCCTTTCGCATTCAGCACCACTTTCGGCTCACCAGCACAACCAGAGCCGCAACGTTACGGCGAGGTGCGCGTAATCGACCTGGATCCCGGTCACTTCGGAAGGTTTCGGACTGCAACCGGCAAGGGAGCGCCTCATCCCCTGGTTATCGCCAGCGGCTTTCTCTCTTATGCCTCGGCAGGCGAACAGTTTGTTAAACTTGCCAGGGGAGCGACCGTTAAGCCAGGCGACACACTGGTCGCGTCTGCCCAAGCCGGATGTGCCGAAGTGGATAATTCTCAAATGGACGTGAACAGGATTATCGGCTGGGCTCTGGAGCGTTCAGGCGAGACCGCGAAGGGTTACGTCTTCGTGATTCTGAAATAGGAGGTTGTTGAGAAATGAAACACGCACGCGCTGTTATTGTCTGCTTAGCTGTATTCACAGTTCTTTTCCTGTTGCCCGAATACGGGTACGCGATGAAGAGGCACTTCGGGCGCGTCGCTGACCCTGTGACCGGAGCAGCGGTCAAGGGTGCGCAAGTCTTTGTTCATCTTGCGGGCAGCAAGACACGAGCGGATCTATTCTCCGATTCGCAGGGCAAGAAGCCTCTGCAGAACCCCGTCATTGCCGACGCGGGGGGACGATACGGTTTCTATGTTGCGGACGGAAAATACAGATTGCGCATTCTTTCTCCCCAAAAGAAGCTTCTGTATGACCATGACGATGTATCGATTTACGATCCTCGCAATCCACGGACAATTAAGGCAGACGGACGTCGCCCCGCATTGTCTCTTAATACGCCGCCGGGCTCGGGGGAGATAAACCTCCCCTTGATGATTGAGAAGGTGGACGACAATGGGAAACTGGTAGGAGCCCGGTGGAGATTCCAGTCGCATAACACGGAAGTCGGGCTCGGTATGTTCTATAACTTCAGGAGAAGAGGGGGCTCGCCTGATGCCCGGGATCTGGGAAGAATAGACTCGCGTTCTGAACCGATACTCACATGGGGGTTCAACGATGCCGATGACGGCATATGCACCCTCCCAGGTTTCTACATTTCCGGCGGGGGGCTGTGGCTTGGAGATGCACATATAGCAACTTTCGATTTGCGGCTGCCGGTTCCCAAGGGTGACGATCCTGCGGGTGTGGCGGTCTTCATGAATGCGCCGAAGGGCCTGGTCCAGGGCGATGTTGTTGCCCTGGACACAAGCGCCCGATTGAGCATTAAGCCGGTCAAGAGTCGCCGGGCAAAAGTGCCTTTTGTCGTGGCAAAGGTCGATCAAGAAGGAACATTCGTTATGGCTCGCGGATTAGCCTGGGCCAGAGTAACCGGATCGGTAGAGCCTGGAGACATACTGGTAACATCGGCTCGATCACTTCATGCCGAGGCAGATAATGCAAATACAGACCCCAGTCGTTCATTAGGCGTTGCTGTAAGTCAAGTCGTTGGAAAGAAAGTGCTCGTTCGTATTGCGCGTATTGCGATGCCAAGGAAGAGCCGGGAACGACGCTAACGCACACGCCATAGCGAGGAGCATCCCCGCAAAGGCGCCCAGGTTGATGGGCAAGCCCAAGAACTGGCCGCGTTGGGCGCCTGCGATTGCACAAATCGCGGGCCTCACACGCGCGTTATGAGAAACTCCCCACGAGCTGAACCGAAGACCCTCCCTCCGCTGCGATTTGTGAAGCCGCAATGATAGCGCGTCCGCGGCGTCGACGCAAAGGGTCTCGTCGTCCGCGTAGGAGGTCTGGCGCCAGGATGCACAAAGGCCGGCACCCGTTCGGGTCGCCGGCCCTCTTCACTGTGAAGCTCGCAGCCGCGTGTGCCAGGTCGAGACGACGTGGACGGCGCGGCCGAGGTACCACGCGATGTCCTTGAGCGTCCACCAGTCGGAATATTCCATCCGTCGGAATCGGGCCTGGACGGATCGGGGCGGGATGGTCTTCGTCGCGCGATACGTGATTTCGGTCACTGGTCGCTCCCGTCGACGGCGTCTGTGGGTGGGCTCCGTTTCCACGGATACATTATAGCGCGCGGTGGTTCGCCGCGCAGCCCCTCGTCCTCCATCGCCACGTCCGCATTGCCCGCATGCCGGGCTTCGTGTAGAATTGATGTGTCCCCATTTCCCAGGGAGCCGGAGAACCCATGCAGCGACGTCAAACACGGGCGGTGTTCAAGGGATCGGTCCAGGTCGGCGGCGGCGCACCCGTCTCCGTCCAATCGATGACGACCACGCACACCGAGGACGCAGCCGCCACGGTCCGGCAGATCCGCGAACTCGAAGAAGCGAGCTGCGACATCATCCGCGTCGCCGTGCCGACGATGGACGCGGCGCAGGCCGTCGCGGCGATCAAGAAAGAGATCGGCATTCCGCTCGTCGCCGACGTCCACTTCGACCACACCCTCGCGCTCGAATCGATCAAGCAGGGCGCCGACTGCGTCCGGATCAACCCCGGCAACATGCAGGACGTCGCCGCCGTCGCCGCCGTGATCCGCGCGGCGAAGGACGCGGGCATCTCGGTCCGCGTCGGCGTCAACGCCGGCTCCATCCGACCGCGGAAGGGAGCCGAACTCGCCGAGCCGGAGGGCGACCGGCCCGACCTGACCGAGCTGATGGCCGAGGCCGCGCTCCGATACTGCGAGCGCATCGAGTCGCTTGGGTTCGGCGACCTCATCCTCTCGCTCAAGGCGTCGGACGTGCTGACGACGATGGAGGCCAACCGCGCCGTCGCCGCGCGGTGCGACTATCCGCTCCACCTCGGCGTGACGGAGGCCGGGCCGCTCGAACTCGCGACCGTCAAGTCGTCGATCGGGATCGGCGGGCTGCTGGCCGAGGGGATCGGCGACACGATCCGCGTCTCGCTGACGGGCCCGCCGATCGACGAGATCCGGCTCGGCCGCGAGATCCTCCAGGCCGTCGGGCTCGAACGCCGCGGGATCGAGATCGTTTCGTGCCCGACGTGCGGCCGCTGCGACATCGACCTCGCGGCGCTCGTCGAGGACGTCCGCCGCCGGCTGCCGAAGACCGAAAAATCGCTCAAGGTCGCCATCATGGGGTGTATTGTCAATGGGCCGGGCGAGGCCGCGGAGGCCGACGTCGGCGTCGCCGGCGGCAAGGGATTCGGCTTCCTGCTTCGGGGCGGCAAGAAGCTCCGCAACGTGCCCGAGGACCAACTGGCTGATGAGCTTATCCGCGAAATCGAGTCGATGGTCGGGCACGGCGACTAGCGGCGTGTGAGCCCGGCAGCCGGTAGATTGCTCGGTGTAGAGCCAAGGAAAACGGGAAAAATGGGGAAACGGGAAAAGGAATCTTTGCTGCCGCTGTTCCAGCGGCAGAGCATTTTCTTTCCCCCTTTTCCCCTTTCCCCGTTTTCCCATCTACCACCCGTCCCGTGCCGCGGCGGGCGGTTCGCGAACCGCCGCTACAGACAGCTGGCCACCCCCGCTGCTGACGGGCGGGCAGAACAGCGGCAGCCAAGAACATCTTTCCCCTTTTCCCCCTTTCCCCGTTTTCCTCATCTTACACTCGCCCTGATCGCCGTCCTGCTCGCCGGCTGCGCGCAGCTCGTCGTGCCTGTGCTGATGCCGGTCAAGACGGGCCGCGTCAAGCCGGGCCGGCCGGACCAGGCGCTCGTCGTCCTGCCCGACGGCGGGGCCGCGTCGGTCTATCTCCACTTCATCTACATCAGCGGCCGCGTCAATATCCAGCGGGTCGGCGTCGTCAACCACGCGCCCGGCAAAGTCACCATCCTCAACGGCCGGACGCGCATCTATGTCGACGACGGCGAGCCGCTCACGATCTATGACCTCGTCAAACTCGAGAGCCGCGCGCACCGGACCGATTTTCACATCCTGAAGGAATTGCCGGAGGAAGCGACGGGGACGTGGCTGATGGTCAAGCGCCGGTTCGTGACGCAGAAGACGATCCGCGGCCCGACCGTCGTGCTCGTCTATCGCGTCAAGGGCCAGGAGGGATTCGTCAAGGTCCGCTACCGGCCGATCTGGGAGATGCCTGAATGACAATGGAAGTGTCGAACTGGTGTAAGATGAGGGAAACGGGGAAAGGGGAAAAGAGGGAAAGAAGGACGGAAGGGGGTCTGCCGCCGTTCCGGCGGCAGAGGGAATCTCTTCTCCCGTCTCCCGATTCTTCCCGTTCTCCTCTTCTTACACGAACGTCGCCGCTGGCCCGCACGCCCGCCGCCTCGCGGGACAGGTGTAAGGTAGGCAAGTCGTGTGTAGGGGCGGTTCGCGAACCGCCCGCCGCCGCATCATACATTCTCATCGCAGCGATCTTGCTGCTTGGCGTCTGGGCGCGGGCCGCGAGCGCCGAGGAGGCGGCGCCCAAGCCGGAGGAGTTCGTCAAGGCCGCCGCCGACATGAAGACGGAACTCGGCGACGGGTTCATCATCGAGCGGGCGGGCCTGTTCGTCGTCGCCGGCGACCTGCCGCGGCGGCAGTTCGACCGCTACAAGACGCGGACGGTCGCCAACTGCGCCGCCGCGCTCTGGACCGATTTCTTCGAGACAAAGCCCGACTACCCCATCCGCGTCTACCTGTTCCGCGGCAAGGCCTCATACGAGAAGTGGGTGCCCAAGCTCGCCGGCTTCAAGCCCCACACCCCCTACGGCTTCTACCTCCCCAGCCGCAAGGCGCTGATGATGAACATCGGGACCGGCGGCGGCACCCTCGTCCACGAGATGACACACGCGCTCATGGACCCCGACTTCCCCAACTGCCCGACGTGGCTGTTCGAGGGCCTCGGCTCGCTCTACGAGCAGTGCTCGCTGACCCGCGACGGCCACATACGCGGGCACGTCAACTGGCGGCTCCCCGTCCTCCGACGCGGCGGGTTCATCCCGCTCAAGACCCTCATCACGATGTCGGACGACGACTTCCGCGGCGACAGGGAACCGCTGCACTACGCGAACGCGCGATACCTCTGCTTCTACCTGCAGCAGCGCGGGCTGCTGACCAAGTTCTACAAGACGTTCCGCGAGGCCCACAAGGCCGGGACCGACAAGACCGGGTGGGACTCGTTCCGGCTCGTGATCGGCGAGCCCGTCGACGCGTTCGAGAAGAAGTGGCACGCGTGGATCAAGACGCTCAAGTGGCCGCCGAGATAGTCCGAAGTTGAATAACACTTCGGCCAAGTGAAGAGCACACGGTGCGGAAAACGGGACAGCTAGCGGGTGGCAGTCCCTGTTTTCCGCCGGCGTGTCTCGGCAGCACTGCGGACGAAAAACAGTGACTGGCACCAGCGGAGCGAGCGAGGCGAGCGAAGACGTGCCTGTCACTGCTTTTCGTCGTCGTTACCCCGATCGGCTGAAGTGTCACCAGAGTTGAAAGTTGAATCCTGGAAGTTGAAGGTTGAGAGTTTGAAGTTCCCGAGCCCGGCATGCACCGCCGCCTCGTGAACTCGGAACCTTGAACTCGGAACTCGAAACGGTTTCCATGACCGATCGCGTCGATCAATTCCTCGATTACCTGAGCGTCGAGTGCGGGCTCGCGCCCAACTCGATCGCCGGCTACCGCAGCGACCTCACGCACTTCTGCACCGTCCTCGCGGGCCGCGGCAAGCACGACTTCGCCGAGGTCCGCGCGCGCGACATCGTCGGCTTCCTCACCCACGAAAAGGCGCGGGGCCTCGCGACCGGCTCGGTCGCGCGGGCGCTCGCCGCCGTTCGCATGCTCTTCAAGTTCCTCGTCGTCGAAGGGCACGTCTCGAAGAACGTCGCCTCGACCCTCGAGTCGCCCCATCTCTGGCGCCGCCTGCCCGACGTGCTCGACGTCGGCGACGTCGAGAAGCTCCTCGCCGCGCCCGACCCCGAGAAGCGATTCGGCAAGCGCGACCGCGCCATCCTCGAGGTCCTGTACGCGACCGGCGCCCGCGTCTCCGAGACCGCCGACCTCCGGCTCGAAGACGTCAACTTCGATTTCCGGTATCTTCGCTGCTTCGGCAAGGGCTCGAAGGAGCGCATCGTGCCCGTCGGCGGCCGGGCCGTCGCGGCTCTCAAGGAGTACGTCGAGCAGGAGCGCGCCGGGCTCGACAAGCTCGGCAGCCCGCTGCTCTTTCTGAGCAAGTCGGGCCGGCGGCTCCGGCGCGAGACGATCTGGGCGAAGGTCCGCCGGTACGCGCTCCTCGCCGGGCTGCGGAAGAAAGTCTCCCCGCACACACTGCGGCACTCGTTCGCCACGCATCTGCTCCAGGGCGGAGCCGATCTGCGGTCCGTCCAGGAGATGCTCGGCCACTCGAACATCGCGACCACCCAGATCTACACGCACGTCGACAAGGAACGGCTCAAGACCGTGCACAAGAAATACCATCCGCGGGCCTGACGGCAATGACGAATGATAAGGGAATGACGATGAAGACCGAAATCGAACGCGGCCGCGCACGGCCCGCGCGACCGACACGCCCGTCGGCGCTCTGGCATCTGGCCCTGATCTGCTGCCTCGGCCTCGGCGCCTGTCAATCCGATCGGAGGGAACCGGCGATGAAGATCGAATACCTGGGACACGCGTGCTTTCTGCTGACCGCTCCCGACGGCACGCGGATCGTCACCGACCCCTATGAGGCCGGCGCGTTCGGCGGCGCCATCGGATACGGCGAGGTCGGCGTCGACGCCGACGGCGTGACCGTCAGCCACGGACACGCCGACCACGCGCACGTCGAGGCCGTCGGCGGCGAGCCCAAAGTCATCGAGTCGCCCGAGCCCGCGACCGTCGGAACCGTCGCCATCCGCGGCGTGCGGACCGCGCACGACCCGAACGAGGGCGCCGACCGCGGCTCCAACATCGTCTTCGTGATCGAGGCCGGCGGCATCGCGGTCGCCCACCTCGGCGACCTCGGCCATTCGCTCTCCGTCGAGCAGGTCAAGGAGATCGGTCGCGTCGACGCCGTCCTGCTCCCCGTCGGCGGGCACTTCACCGTCGACGCGACGACGGCCGCCGCCATCGCCGACGCGCTCGGCGCCAAGGTCATCATCCCGATGCACTACAAGACCGACAAGATCGACCTCCCCATCGCGCCGCTCGGAGAGTTCACCGAGCTGCAGCCCGACCGCGTGCGCGAGATCGGCTCGTCGGAGTGCGAACTCGCGGGCGGCGCCCTGCCCGAGATGCCCGAGGTCTGGGTCCTCACGCCGGCGCGGTGACGAAGGGCGGGGCGGGTATTCACCCCGGACTACGCTCAACCAACTCCCCGATGAGGGTCAGCGGGGTCGAGTCGGTGATGCGGACATCGACGAGTGTGCCCGGCCGGAAGTGTTCGTCTGTCCGGACAGACGGACACTTCTCCGAGGATCCCCCCGCCGGGCTCTTCGCTTGTGCTCGCCCTTGTGCTGAAAGGTGTTCGCCTGTGCGCACAGGCGAACACCTGTCCGCGGGCAACAGAGCCCCCGCTGGCGGGGCCTCTGGAACCGGGAACACGACGATCTCGTTCCCGCGCGTGCGGCCCGTCAGGCGCGACGCGTCGCGCTTGCTCGGACCCTCGACGAGCACCTCGACCGTCCGCCCCTCCGCCGCCCGGTGCCGCGCACCGCTCACCTCCTCCTGCACGGCGAGCAAGCGCTGGTTGCGCTCCTGCTTGACGGCGAGCGGCACGTCGTCCGGCAGCTCGGCCGCCTTCGTCCCCTCGCGCGGCGAATACTTGAAGATGAACGACTGGCTGAAGGCGCAGTCCCGGACGAGCGACACGGTCGCGTCGAAATCCTCGTCGGTCTCGCCGGGGAAGCCGACGATGAAGTCGCTCGCGATCTCGACGTCGGGCACCGCGGCCCGCGCGGCCGCGACGATCTCGCGGTACCGCTCGGCCGTGTAGCCGCGATTCATCGCCGCGAGGACCCGGGTCGAGCCCGACTGGGCCGGCATGTGCAGATGCTCGCACGCGGTCCGCAGCTCGGCCATCGCGCCGAGCAGGTCGTCGGAGATGTCCTTCGGGTGCGACGTGACGAACCGCAGCCGCCGCAGCCCCGCCACGTTCGCATCGAGCCGCCGCAGCAGATCGGCCAGCCGCGACTCGCCCGACACGTACGCGTCGATGTTCTGCCCGAGCAGCGTGATCTCGACGCACCCGTCGTCGACGAGCGAGCGGACCTCGTCCTCGACTTCTTCCGGCGTGCGGCTCGTCTCACGCCCCCGCACATACGGCACGACGCAGTACGAGCAGAAGTTGTTGCAGCCGCGCATCACGGCGACGAACGCGCGATAGGGATCGGGCCGCGTCGCCGGCGACCGGTCGAAGGCGACGGGCGCCTCGTCGGTCACTGCGTAGCGGCCGCCCTCCGCGCGGACCCGCGCGACGAGGCCTGGCAGGTCGACGAAATGCCGCGTCCCGCAGACGATGTCGAGGTGGGGGACCGCGTCGAGGAGCGCCTCGCCCTCCTTCTGCGCCATGCAGCCCATCATCGCGACGACCAGCCCGGGGCAGCTCTCCTTCGCGCGCCGGAACCGGCCAAGGTTCGAGAGCGCCCGCTGCTCGGCGTGCCGCCGCACGCTGCACGTGTTGATGACGACGGCGCCCGCCTCGTCGGCGTCGGGCGTGACGGCGACGCCGTGCCGCACGAACTCGGCCGCGGCCAGTTCGGAATCGAGCTTGTTCATCTGGCACCCGAACGTGATGAAGCACACCTTCGCAATGTCGCGTTCGGTTGGCGTGGGAGCGTTCACTGGTCGAACTGCTTCAGGTGGGCGAGGGCCTGCTTGGCCGCCTCGTCGGGATGCACGTCGGCCCCGCTCAGGTCGATCGTGTGCCAGCCGTCGTACCCGATCTCGTCGAGCGCGGCAAAGACCGCGGCGAAATCGACCGTGCCCGTGCCCGGCACGACGACCTCGTCGGACCCGTCGGCCGGTACGTCTTCGAGGTGCACGTGGCGGACGAGCCCCTTCAGCTTCCGAATCCCCGCGGCGATGTCCTGGCCCGAGCGGTGCAGGAAGCCGGTGTTCACGTTGGCGCCCACGTGCGGTGAGTGGACCCGCTGGAGCACGTCGAACGCCTCGTCGACCGCCTCGACGAGCAGCCCGGGCCGCGGGTCGATCAGCACGGGTGTGCACTTGCTCTTCGCGGCGAGCGCGACGACGCGGCCGAGCCCGTCGGCGAAGTGCGCGACGGCCGTGTCGCGCGACATGCCCTTCTCGAGCACGCCGCCGCCGAGGGTCGAGACCGTCGGCCCGCCGAGGTCGAGGGCGAGCCGGCCCGCGTCGAGCGTGTGGTCGATCCGCTCCTGCCGAAGTACCCTGTCCGACTCGATCCACGACGGCCGCAGTTCGTCGCGCAGGGCCGTCATCGGCGACGCGTTCACGTTCGAGACCGCGAGCCGGCTCTTCGCGAGCGCGGCCTGGATGGCCTGCCGGTCGGTCTTGCTGAGGAGCGGGGGATAGCCGTGCGGCGCGTCCGCGATCAGCTCGATCGCGGCGTATCCCGCAAGCGCCGTGTGGCGGATGGCTTGGGGCAGTTTGTACCGGCGATAGGCGCCGGATGAGAGGGCGAACTTCCTCAAAGCAGAAACCCTACAGCAGAAACCCTGCGGACTCGAGGACCATGAACGCGAGCATCTTAGCGCCGGCGGCGATGTCGCGCAAGCATACGCCCTCGGCCGCCGGGTCGCCCGGGCCGAACAGAATGATGGGCCGGCTGGGGAAGAGGTCGGCGAGCACGGCCGCGTCGCCCTCGGCCGCGCGGGGCTCCGGCGGGCCGGCGTCGGGATGGATCCGCCGCAAGCTCTCGGCGGCATAGACGGCGAGCGAGCCGTCGGGCGCGCCGCTCGCGGGCCGGACGGCAAGGGCGGTCGGCGCGCAGACGACGATCCCGTCGCAGAGGAACGGGTCCTGGAGGCCGAGGCAGAGCGTGCCGTTTCCGCCGGCCGTTCCGTCGACGACGAACGCAGCGCCGAGGTCCTCGCAGGCGCGGACGCCGTGCTCGTCGCGGAGATGCTTGAGCAGCCGGAACGCGCCGGCCATCATCGCGGTCTGCGCCTTGGCGTCGGCCGCGCCGGCGCCGCGGATGAGATCGCCGTCGCGCGACGGCGGCTCGTGCGGCGGCCGGGTGTCGATGTGTGTGTGGAGCAGGAGCCGGCGCGGCGGGAGCAGTTCGTCGGGCTCGGCGGCGCCCGGCTGGCCGAGGTCGCCGCGCACGAGCGTGGCGAGCAGGTTGGCGCGGCCGGCGTAGATCTCGGCGGCGGGGGCCGGCTCGCGGTCCGGCGCGGCCGCGTAGGCGGGCGGGACGTAGCCGGGGTCGTCCCCGACGTCGGGATCGATGTCGATGAAGTCGATTCGGACCTCATCGGCCCAGAGCCCCGCGAGTTCGCGCTCGACGACCGTCAGGCACTCGCGTTCCGCGGCGGCGGTCGCGGCGAAGTCGGCGCCCGGGGTCGTGTTGATCTCGAGCAGCCGGGTGAGCAGGTCGGCGGTCGGTTCGAGGAAGGCGTCGGACGCGGCCGCGCGGTCGACCGATTCGACGAATTCCGGCGGGATGGAGCCCTCGGCGATCCGCGAGCGGATCGTTCGCGCGGCCGCCGCCCGCCGGTCGGTCTCGACGACCTGATCGATCTGGTGGACCATGTCGATCTCGCGCTCGACCGACTCGTCGAGGTGGAACGTGATGACGGGCGTGTACTTGAGGGTCGTCTGTTCGGCGACGCGCGACTGGATGTATCCGCGGGCGCTGCCGACCGCGCGCTCGGTCGTCCGTTTCTGCGCATCGGTGCCGAGCACGGAGTAGTTGACCCGCGCGGTCTTCAGGTCCGGCGCGACCTTGACGTTGACGATGGTGATGAACCCGCAGCGGGGATCCTTCATCTCCTGTGTGACGACGCGGCTGATGACGTGCTTGATCTGCTCGGCGACGCGTTCGAGCCGGAGCTTGGCCATGGTCAGAAGATCTCCACGTCGCACGCGCTGACCTCGGCCCCGCGGGCGCCGCGGGCGAGGTTGCCGATCTGGGACAGCACCGACTGGATGTAGGTGCGGTCATTGGCGACGACGGCGACGCCCAGCTCGGCGACCTGGTGGCGGTCCTGCTCGCCGACCTCGGCGATCGACGCGTTGAACTTGCTCCGCACGCGGTCCTTCAAGCTCTTGACCACGCGCCGCTTGTCTTTGAGCGAGTGGGCCCCGCGGATGACGAGCCGGATGCGAAGCACGCCGACCGCTATGTCGCTGTCTTCAATCATGCCGGGGTTGCGACAAAGAGAGTTAGAGCGACGAACTCCAACAGGCCTGTCGGATAGCGGACAAGAATCTCCGCCCACCGCCTGTCAGAACTTCTGCTGCTGTTGAAGAAGTCTGTTTCTTGCCCCGAAGGGGCGACATTCACCAGCCCAGGGCGAAGCCCT
>CAYLQD010000014.1:0-52671 GCA_964385685.1 uncultured Planctomycetota bacterium
TTCGAGTCCAGTCGCCCCGACCATTTCCCTTCTCCTTCCGGTCTACGCCTCTGTCTGCGCCCGCGCCGGCTCAGCGAGGGCGATCGCTGCGAGGAGGGTCCACCGGCAGGTCCCGCGCGAGAAGACAGTTGCACGCGGCTCGGATTCCTCTACGATACCGTGCGTCGTCGCCAATGCGGCTGAACCGGAGCGAACGGGCTCCGACGACACGGCGCGGTGAGAATAATCGAGGAGTGGACATGCGCGGCGTGAAGATCCTGGGCAAGCGGTCTCTGGAGGTCCGCGACTGGCCGGACCCGGAGCCGAAGCCGGGCGAGGCCGTCCTCAAGATCAAGGCGGCGTCCATCTGCGGAAGCGACCTGAACCACATCTATCGCAGCGACGGCGCCTACGACGTGATCCCCGGACACGAGGGGATGGGCGAGGTCGTCGCCGTCGAGGCGCCCTCACACCTGCAAGTGGGCGACCGCGTGATGACGCTCGGCGCTGTGCCCTGCGGACGATGCCGGTGGTGCCTCGAAGGCGAACTGCTCTTCTGCACCGACGCCGAGACGGCCGGCGGGTTCGGCCGCAACGGCTCGCACGCCGAGATGGCCCTCCTGCCGGAACGCTCGCTGCTCCCGCTGCCCGACTTCGTCTCCGACGAGGCCGGCGCCTGCCTCCTCGATCCCATCGGCACGCCGTATCACGCGCTCAAGAGAATGCACACGACCGCCGAGCACGCCGTCGCCGTCTTCGGCATGGGGCCGATGGGCCTCGGCGCCGCGCTCGTCGCCGCGTTCCTCGGGGCCGAGGTGATCGCCATCGAGCCCATCGCCTTCCGCCGCGAATTCGCACTGACGATCGGAGCCGCGCACGCCGTCGACCCGGCCGCGTGCGACGTGGGGGAAGCGCTCGCCGAGCTGACCAACGGACGCGGGCTCGACATGGCGCTCGAATGCTCGGGCAATGCATGCGCGCTCACCCAGGCCCTCGACGCCGTCCGCCGCAAGGGCGCGGTCTCCATCATCGGCGAGAACGGCGAGGCCGTCATCAGTCCGTCGAATCACTTCGCCCGCAAAGAGATCACGCTCTGCGGCTCGACGTGCTTCCCGATGGAAGACTACGCGGGCATCCTGCGAATGATCGAACGCGGGCTCGACCCGGCCCGCATCATTACGCACCGGTTCGGCATCGAAGACGCCGCCGAGGCCTACGCCGCGTTCGACCAGGGCGACACCGGCAAGGTCGTCTTGGTGCCGGCGACCTGTCGGCCGTGCAGAAGATCATCCTGATCGTCGTGCCGAAGTCGACCGGCGCGGTCCGGATCGACAACGTGCGGCTCGCCATCCTGCCGGCGCGCTGAAACAACTCGGCCCGCGCGAAGCGCCGCGCTCGCAGATGAATTCCGAGCGCGAAGCCCTGGCGGTCAGACGCTGTGCTCGGTCCGTTCGAGGAGGGAGTGCTTGAGCTGATCGGTGAGATCGTTGAACCGCATCGAGTAGCCGCCGATGCGGATGATGAGGTCCTCGTGCTTCTCGGGGTAAGCGATGGCGTCCCGCAGCACCTCCTGGTCGACGACATTTGCCTGAAGCTGCATCCCGCCCATATCGAAGTACGCGCGTATCAGCTCAGCCAGCCGGCGGCGGTTCTCGGTGTTCGTGAACATCTGCTTGCTGAAGCGGATGTTGCAGATCGGCGTGCCGGTCGCGAGGTGAAGGGGGAGGCGTGTGACGCTCTTGAGCGTCGCGGTCGGCCCGTGCGTATCGCGGCCGTAGACGGGGCCGATGGAATCGGCGATGGGCTCGCCCGCGCGGCGTCCGTCGGGGGTCGCGCCGACGTGTGCTCCCGCCCCGCCGTACGTCACGAACATGATGCACGACGGCAGGAAGCGCCCGTTGCCCCGGACAATCTTGACCTTCCGGAACTCCTCGAAGACGTGGCGGGCGAGGTCGGCCGCGAGCGCGTCCACCTCGGGCTGATCGTTCCCGAACCGCGGGCACCGGGCGAGCCGCTGCCGAAGCGGCTCGTCGCCCTCGAAGTCGCGGTCGAGAACCGCCCTCAACTCGGCGCCGGTCAGCTCGCCCGTCTCGAAGACGACCTCGCGGATCGCGGCGAGCGAGTCGGCCACGTTCGACAGCCCGGCGACGTTGACGACGCTCCAGTTGTAGCGGGCGCCGCCGGCCTGGAAGTCCCGCCCGTTCTCGATGCAGTCGTCGACGAGCAGCGTGCGGATCGGATGGGGATTGAACGCGCCCCGCTCAGTGAAGAGCCCGTTCAGCGCGGTCGTCATCTCGCCGACGACCTCCGCGGTTCGCGTCTTGTACGCCGCGACCAGTTCGTCGAAGCTCTCGGCCGAGCCCAGGTGCCCCTTCAGAACGCCGTCCAGGACAAGCGGCAGGTTGATGCCGGCGTCGAGCGAGCCGACGTTCGACAGGCCCTGCACCATCGTCTCGGTGCACCCGCCGCCGTTCCACCACGAGAGGTCCTCGTCGGTCACGCCGACGTCGGCCTCCTTCAAGCTCGCGTAGTAGCCCTCCTCGTTGTAGAGCGCCGGTTGGCCGCAGCCGGTGGCGAGCGCGTCGAACGCGGCATCCCACACGTCCCAGGGCATGTCGCGGCGAATGCGCAACAAGTAGTTCGGCCGGTGGCGGCCCTTGACGGTCTCGAGACAAATGAGCGTCAGGTCGTTGTAGCCGGGCGTGCCCTCGGGCGTCGTCCCGCCGATGGCGGCGCTCCAGCTTTCGTTCGCGCAGAAGCTATCCGTGAGGGCGCGTATCAGCGCGACGGCGTCGCCGCGCGAAATGCGGCCCCGGCGGATGTCGCGGTCGTAGAACGGCCAGAGCACCTGATCGATCCGCCCGGGGTTGTCGCAGTAGTCGAGGTAATACGTAAGATTGTATGCGACCAGCGCCTCGAAAAAGGTGCGGGCCGGCTTGAACGGCACGTGCGTCAGCGCGGCGACGAGACGGTCGCGGTTCTCGCGGCCGGCGTCGTCCGTCGGCTCCCAGGCCGCGAGGTGATCGACCATCGCCGCGTGCCACGCGCGAATCCCCTCGATCACGTCGAGCAGGCCAAGCTCGAGCTCGATCCGGCCCCGATCGCCCGCCTCCCGCGCCGCCGTCAGTGCGGCCTCGATGCGCCGCACGTGCCCCTCGAATCCCTCGTTGACCACGCGGCTGTAGTTGGGGACGCAGTGGATGTATCCCCCGCCGCCGAGGGTCTGAATGGTCTTGAGCTTGCTCAGCTTCTCCCGGAGGTCCTCGATGAATCCGTCGAGGGCTCCGATTGCACGCCGCTGGTCTTCATCGGCCTCGGCGAGCTTCTCATCACGCACCGGCGTGTTGAATGACCAGGTCGCTACCAGATTGGGCATCAGCATGTTGGCCCGCCACATCGGACGGCAGGCGCCGCTGGGGTAGAGCGGCCCGCCGTCGTAGGGCGTGACCCCTCGATGCTCCAGCTCGCGCCGAACCGCGCGGTACCATCGCACGACGGGCGAGCCCTTCGGCTTCTCGAATAGACCCGAGGCAAAGGGCTCGTCGAGTTCCAGCAAGATGTCGGCGTCCGTCTTGGACATCGATGGGTCTCCACCCTGGTACCTCGGCCAGTGGCGCAACCAGCCATGATAATAGGCCGCAAGCGCAAGAACGTCAACCACGTCGTTCCTGCGGAGTGGATGCTCTGAACGCGGGCTACTTCGGCGTAGCGGTCTTTGGCCGTGACGAACGGGCCGTTCCGTGGCACGGCCATCTTGGCCGTGCGTCACACGCCCATCTTGGGCGTGCACCTCACGGGCAGGATGCCCGTGGGACTCACGGGCGGGACGCCCGTGCCACGATAGAGGAGGCCCGCCGTCTTCGTCTGCCCGCGTTCAAAATATCGACTCGTTCCTGCGCCGGCCCTCGCCGCCCCGCCGGCCTCGTGCGAAAGAGGTGCCGGATGCGGGCGGCGGCTCGACCTCCGTCCGCGCGCGCCACTGGCAAACCAGCCGGGAACTCATACAATAATCGCCGGGCCGCCGCGGCCTGCCGCCCCCGGCCGCGCAGCTGTTGAAACGGCGAGCCGGATGTGTAGACTCACCGGAGCGGATTCGGTCGAACCGGAGGAGAGACGATGGCACAGTTCAAGGTGATTGTCACGGACTACGTGTTCGAGTCGTTCGACGCCGAACGGGAGGTGCTCGCGGAGGTCGACGCCGAGCTGGAGGTGCACCAGTGCGAGTCGGCCGACGAGGTCGTGCCGCTGCTTGCGGGGACGCACGCGATCATCAACACTTACCTGCCGGGGATGGACGACAGAATCTTCAGCAACGCGCCCGACCTCAAGGTGATTGTCCGGTACGGCATCGGCGTCGACACGATCGACGTTGGGGCCGCGACGAAGCGCGGCGTGTTGGTCGCCAACGTGCCCGACTATTGCGTCGAGGAGGTGTCGGACCACGCCCTCGCGCATTTTCTCGCGCTCGCGCGGAAGATCCCGCTCTCGGACCGGAAGGTCAAGGGCGGCGAGTGGTCGCTCGCCTACGTGAAGCCGCTCCGCGGCATCGGCGACATGACGGTCGGCATCATTGGGTTCGGCCGCATCGGCCGCGCCATCGCCGCCCGCGTCCGCGCGTTCGGCCCGGAAGTCGTCTTCGCCGACCCCGCCGTCGAAGGCGATGCCGAGGGCTGCCGTCGTGTCGAACTCGACGAGCTGTTCGCGACGTGCGACGCGATCTTCGTCCAGTGCCCGGCGACGGACGCGACCCATCATCTACTCGACTGCGAGGCGTTCGGCAAGATGCAGAAGAAGCCGTTCATCATCAACACGGCCCGCGGCACCATCGTCGACACCGACGCCGTCGTCTGGGCGCTCGAGAACGACAAGATCGCGGGCGCCGGGCTCGACGTGCTCGAGGACGAGGACGCCGTCGTCGCGCAGGACCATCCGCTCAGGCAATGCGACCACGTCATCCTGACGCCGCACAGCGCGTGGTATTCGTCGGCCGCGATCGCGAAACTCCAGCGAAAGGCCGCCGAGGAGGTCGCCCGCGTGCTGCGCGGTGAGCGGCCCAAGTCGCTCGTCAACCCCGAAGTGCTTGGAGAGGGATGAGCCATGAAGATCGCGAGAATCCGCACGGACGGCCGCGTGGCCTGCGCGTTGGTCGAGGACGAGGCGTTTCGGGTCCACAACGTCCGGCTCGCGATTCTGCCGGCGCGCTAAGATGGCTCGGCGCGCGGCGAGCGGCAGCGGCAAGCTGATTCGGAAGACACGGCGCCACTAGCCCGCGGCCGGGCCGTCGGGCGACGCGGCCCAGGCGAGGAAGAGCCGGGCGTAGTGCTGGAGGTTCGCCCACGAGATGTCGGGCGGGGCGCCGTGGTCGAGGCCCGGCGTGTAGCGGCCGAGGCCCCACGCGGCACGGAAACGGCTCTCGAACTCCTCGTCGAGCGCGCGGCCGCCCTCGGCAACGGCCCGCTTATCGATCCCGCCGCTCAGGCAGAACGTCGGGAACGCCTCGCGAAGCTTCCCGGCCTCCATGTGCGCGTTGACCTCGCACGGCGCGCAGCCCGTGAACCCGCAGTCGATCAGCTCGGGGATGATGAGCCACGCGTCGCCGTCGGTGTCCATAAACACGTGCTCGACGCCGAGGTCCCGAAGGCCGCCGATGTATCGGCGGTATCCGGGCGCGAAGAACTCGCGGAAGGTTGCGGGCGAGACGAGCGGCGCCTTCGTCGCGCACATGTCCTCGAAGCACGTGATCTGGTCGAGCCGCATCCCCGGCAGGATCTGCCGCCAGACGCCCAGGTAGAAATCGACCATGTCCGACACGATCGTCTTGACCAGATCGGGCTGGTCGGCGAGCGCGAACGCCGTGCCCTCGAGGCCCATCAACTGGCGGACGGCGCTGAACAGGCCGCCGAACGGGAACGCGAAGGTGCTGGTCCAGCGCGTCTCGCTTCGCTCGATGATGGACGGCTTGACCTCGCTCTCCCAGTTCTCCGGCACGCGCCCGTCGAGGTCGGTGCGGAACCGCTCCTCGTAGATGGCCTTCCAGTCGGCCAGGGTCTTGACGGGGAAGTCGAGCCAGTGCGACATGCTGCTCGTGGCGCCCGCGCCGGTCATCCGGCCCTCGCTGCGGTCGAAGTCGGCTCGCAGCATCTTCTTCGTGATGCCGAACTCGTCGCGGAGCGTCACGTACTCGTCGGTCGTCTCGAGGACGTCGATGTCGAACGCGGGGACCATGTTGAAGTTGGCGCCGAGCCCCTGGCCGTCGTCGCCGACGAGGCCGAGCGCCGTGTTGATGCCCTCGTCGGGACCGAGCCCCTCGCGGCGCCAGCGCTCGACCGCTTCGACCCATCCGCCGACGCCGTGGATCGGCAGCCGGTCCACCTTCTCGCCCGCGTAGATCGCCTTGTAAAGCTCCCGGCCGTTCATGGTGTCTCTCCATTCCTGCCCGTCGGGGCCGCGCGCGGGCTAATCGACATCCACGTTCACTGGTTCTTCGGGCAACCCAAGGTGCTCGCTAATATCCTTCCGGCGAAGCTCAGCCACGAAATCGCCCATCTTGCCAAAGTCTAGCTCCCAAGTCTCACGAACACCTTTGCTGTACTTGTCAGCGAAGAACCCAGCAACGGTGGGGTATTCTATGTGCACATCGTCGTGGACAGCTCGGAGTAGATAGGCTCCCACTGTCTGCATCTTGCTCCCGGTGGGCGCCAAGATGATACGATGGCTGCCTGAGAATGACCAATACAACTCCGTCAAGAGCGCCTGCGTCTGTTCATAATGAAGCGTGCTCGTCGTCTTGACAGGATCGTTGTCACCGTCGCCCGCCCACTCGTCTCGCAGACGGTGGTGGACGTATGCCGTGGCTTCCTCCCGCCACCGTAGTTCGTCGCGAGGAGGACGGCCGTTTATCAGAATGAAGCGTGCGGGATTAATGACGTTGACCAAGGCCTGGCACAGTGCCTCGTTGAACGAGTCAAACGCGATCAGTAGCGTGGCATGATTCTGCATCCGAGTGCTTGAGAGTCGTTCCACGCGCAAGACGTCATAGAATCCCGTGTCTATGAACGATGTCGGAAGGTGCTGTTCTTGCTTGTTTCGGGCTTCAGAGAATTCCTCATAGGTCGGGGCGTAGCTCTTTGCTTCAGAGTACAGGATGCGCAGTGGCAGGTTGAGGTCCCGTGCGACGTCAAGGACAAGCATGATGGCCAGGCGCGAGAGCCCCGATACATCGATACACAATGCCTCAGCTTTTGCATTGGAAAGGACTGCTTCGAGACGAACGTCAAAACCAGCGGGGCTATGTCGATCGTAGACGAGCGGGTGGACAACGTAGCCCTTGCGTCGCAGTTCTGAACAAATCTCATCGAGCTTGTTATGATCATCGTGGGGCAAGTAATCGATGATCACAGCGCGCCCACCAGAATCGTCGCTTGCCGCGAGCATCTCCGAGAAGCGGGTGGCCCTCTCCTCGAACCCTCCCGCGGCCAGAAAGGCCTCCCCTGACCGAAGACGGAAAGCACTTACGACCTTCTGCTTTGGCAAGTCCACTTGCTGGCTACTCGAACAGGGTCCCTTGCTTGACGTCAAACAGAGCCCTCTCGGCCTTCCACGTCACGGAGAACTCCTCAGGGCGGAGAAGAAAATCTCTGAAGTGCGAAGCACTCATCGCGATATTGTCGACTTTGGAAAAGGTAAGAGTGCAGAACGGAATGAGAAGCCGCCGCAGATACAACCGTGGAATAATGGCGCCGCGCACACTCTTGCCCCGGTCGTCACGGAGAAACACTCCGTATCGCACCAAGTCTTCGTAAAGCTCTCTTTCGATGCCATCGAGCGAAAGGTTGTCCACGATCTCTATCCGAAAGGCTTGCTTTGGCTCGTCACGGCCTTTTCTTCCGCCGGAACGAGCCCTCAGGTCGTGCAGGGCGATCTCTTTGAATGCCTCGGCAATCCGGACCAAGTGCCTCCCCCAGGAGGCAATATGGGAAGGAAGGGGCACTGCATTACTTCGCTTTGTCCGAGTGCAACCCTGAAGCAAGTGCAAGAACTCGCCACCGGTCTTTCGGAACACCTTATCCTGTTCCGCCTTTGATATCGGCAACTGCGAATCCCCGGCGGCCAAGACCGGTCCCAGAAGGCTGAGGGCGACTCTCACCATGGACCTTGTATCTCCGGACCACATGTTCACGAATACCTTGCGACCGTAGTAGAGAGCCCTGCCGCCCTCGTCGGAGCCTTCGTCCGCCTCTACGACCTTCTTCTCCCTGCGGATATCCCGGGCCAGTTGTGCCCAAGACTTGTCGAAGTCTGCCAGGACGTCGACAAGCGTGCGTCCGCGGAGCTTGTCCTCCCGCTCGCAGCGCCGGCAGAAGATCTCGTTCAGGAACCTTTCTCGCTCCTCCTCAGAAAGGTCGATGGTGATAGACCCAAGATCGGTCAGCTCGAAGTCATCCGGGTCTTGCAGTTCTTTGCCGGAGTAATCTCGGCGGTGAAAGGTTGATGGCGACTCGGTGGAAATCTTGAAGAAGAACCTGTCAGATCGCCGGAAGATCACCGAGTTGAGGACCGTCTGCAGCGTCTCATTCACGCGGGGCAGCGAGTAGTCGTCCAGGAAGAAATACACTGGCATGTCGCCCAGCCATGGCATCACCTTCTGCAACAGGGGGACAAGGCGATCCAGCCAGTCGCTCTCGCCGAGGACCTCAGCTCTCTTCAGCGGCGTCTTCGAACGTCGCACTTGATCCTTAGCCGCCTCAAGCTCGGAGGTGATCACGCTAATGACACCACTTGGGCCTGAATAGGGCCGCCGCAACCCCATCCCCTTTACCAGGAAATCGAACAACAGTCGATTGCCCCTGTCGTACTCGCGGATCTGGTCTTCCGGCGCTTTTCTGCGGGCGACGCCCGCAACGCGCGCGATTTCCAACAGGAGGCAAAGATGAAAGAACTGGATGACCCGCCTCGCAAGTGTGTCCTCCAGAGGCACTTGTCGTCGAAACAGGAACGCGTCGCCGAGATCATTCATGTTGAGGTAGAAACCGGCAAAAGAGGGCCCACTCCCTTCTTTCGTTGGGCCCACCTCGAGCGTCAGCAGTGTTGAGAGACGCCGGAATACCATAGTCTTGCCACATCCTCGTGTCCCCGTTAGTACAGTGGTATTACGGCTGACCACATCCTCATACCCCGGGAAGTCGGGGACGAACAACTCCGCCCATTCTGTCCACCGATCGCCCAGTTGCTCGCTCGCCAAGTAATCACCGAAGTGCGAGCGACCCAACTTGCTGGACTCGGGGGCGATTGCTGTGCGCTCGGCTTGCTCCAGTTCCTCGATGATTCGCTCCGGGGCTTCCTCCTCATCACCTCGCTCCACGGGGGATGTCTCCCGAAGGCTTTTCAGCGCCGCGCTGTGACATAGCGCCTCGTACTTCTTCCGGTCAGCGTGATCCAAGCTCTCGCGGTGAACGGATTGGAGCATCCGGGTGGCCATGTGTCCTATTTGGGAAAGATCGTCTTTGGGCTGCAGTACGGCACCCGTGTAGCCAATGCCGAAATCTGTTATCATCACTTCGCATGCTCGTGGCGCGCCCATTTCGGGATCGCGGATGATTATGTTTCCTGGGTGCAGGTCGCCGTGCCTCAAGTTCTTTCTCAGGCAGTCACGGCGGAAGTACAGGAGACTTGTGAGAATCCACCCGATGTCCCCCACGGCCAGTTCCTGATCGTCGATCCATTCGCGTAGACTCTTGCCATTGATGAAGTCAAACACGAGAACACCGTAGGTCCCGTGGAAGAAAATCGCGTGGAACTTGACCGTGTTCGGTTGCCGCTCCAATTGGTGAGCTTTAAGCGCTTCCTGGTCCCACCTAGGGGCCAGCTTCTTCATAGGGATGAACTTCAGGGCTCGTTCGCCACCGAGTTTCCGCTCGGCGCGAAAGACATATCCTCGTTTGCCACTTCCGACGTAGTCGCACACGTGATACTCGTTGTCGTGGATGCTCTGCCCGACGATTTCGCTCAGGTCGTCTGGCAATCTTTTGGGCAAGTCCTTAGCCCTCCCTCCGAAGAACCAGAATCGTGTCACGCCGCGCTGAGCGGCATCGTGCCCTGACTCTCCGCGTGTCTGGGATCAAGTTGCCACAGATTCCTGTGACACGAAGTCCGCACTGCGCGTCTGGCACCAGTTGGGCGACCTCTTCGGGTAGATTGTGGTTCTTACCTTCACGGCGCACGGCTCCCAACACGAGAACGCAGGGGGCTCCGGCTGGCAGCAGGCCGGACCACTTCGGGAGCAGTGCTCTCATCATGTTCAGGAACTCTGGCTTCCTGGGAGAGACAGCGGATTCAAGTGGCCTGTGGTCGTCGACTCCCAAGAACCAGAGCCTGAGTCTATTGTCGCGGGCATACGACAGCGAATTCATGTAGGGCGGGCTAGTTATTATTGCTGAGACTCGATCCCCGTTCAAAGTGGACCCAGGTTCCAGCGCGCTCCCCTGGCTTATCTTCCGTAGCAGGCTCCGATCAACTTCTGGTGTTCGCTTGAAGGCCCGGCGAACCTTGGCCAGCAACCGTGGGTAGACTTCCCTGCGACCGTACAAGCGAGGGAACCGACGGCGCGGGTATTTCTTTGAGAGCACGTACGGAACAGTATGCGACGACGGATGCGAGAGGAATGCTGGCCTCCAGTGGTGGAGTATTCCCAACAAACATGCCAGCAGAAACCACTGCCGCCGGCGGACGAGAACATCTCTAGCCGCGATGGTGTCCCGCAGAGTCTCGTTGTGGAAGAACGACCGCACCCACCCCGGTACGCTGCGCAAGTCGATGCTGGCTCGCCGGCCTTGTACCTCTTCCCAGCATTCGTCCAGACGTCTGATTGCCTCGTGAAGCGTGCGGGGCGGGCACGCTTTCGCCCTCGACAACACATAAGCGTAGGGGCTGAGATCCGCCGCAACAACAGCTCTTCCAGAAATCCAGGCCTCCAGAGCAACCGTGCCGGCTCCGCTGAACGGGTCGTAGACTAAGTCACCGACGTGCGTGAACTGCTCGATCAGGCTCCGCGCCATCGAGGACTTCATCTTGCCAATGTAGGGAGATAACTGGTGCCAAGTACACTCGGAATAGAGCGTCGGCGCCCGCCAGTTGACATGTACGGTATCCATGTGCAGACCTTCCGCACAGAACAACTGAGTCGAGAATCAGGCCTGGCGATTTGGGGCCAGTCGATCATGGGACCCCACAGCACGAGGCTCCGCGACTGGCTCGGTCCCGGCTCTGAAGCCCCGCCTCGGCGGCAGTATAGTACCGCCTCGCCACGGTGTCAACAACCGGCGGGAACGCATCCGCGGCCCGCGCCGAAACGCAAGGAAATCTGCACGGCAACTTGACAATCCAGGACGGGCCGTACAATGTCTCCACCCGACAGCCGGCGGAGAGGACCTCAGGGCCGGTGGAAGAGCGCCCCGGGCGGGATGTCCTGCTTGCCGATGCCGGGCCCCTGCCAGAGCACGCGGATCGCGGAGCCGCCGCCCCAGTCGAAAAACCACAGCACGACGGGATAACGCCCGGCCTCCAGCTTGACCACCCCCGACTTCTCGACGACCGGATGCACGCCGGGATTGTCGACGACCTGCTTGCCGCTGATGAAGAGCCGGCTCCCGTCGTCGGACTGCGTGAAGAAGGTGTACTCGCCGTCCTTGGGGATTGCGATGATGCCTTCGAACCGGAGAGCAAAGCCCGGCCGGCCCGCCGGATTGACGAGCTGGAACTTGCCCACGACCCCCGACTTGACCGCCTTGAGCTTGTCGTAGTCCGGAAAATCCTTGAACTGGGCGCGGTAGTAGGAGTAGCGAATGCCCGGGACCATGCGGATGACGGCGACCGCGCCGCCGCCGGCGTTCTTCGCGAGCGACCGGTCGAGCACGTTCGCGACCGTCAGCGTGTAGTCGACATTGTCCGCCAGCCCCGACGTCTTCAGGACGACCGACATGCCGTCGGGCTGCGGCTTCGCCTCGATGACCTTCACGTCCTTGCCGAGCGTGTAGTTCTCGGGCCTGCCGGCCGATGCCGGCCCGACCAACTCGTTGAAGCGAACATTGAGGATCGACGGGTCCGCGCCCACCACGGCCTTCGCGACCTTCGGCCCCTCGCGGTCGGCCATGATGGTCACGACGTCCTCGACCGCCGCGGTCTCGGCCTTGCCGTCCGTCGCCTTCCATCCGAAGGGATCGGTGCCGATGAAGCCCGGCTTCGCCTGATAGACGAACGTGATGCGGTCCTGGCGCGTCAACGCGCCCCGCGCGGGCGCCTTGACGATCTGCGCCTGCACGTCGCTCGCGACGTCGTCGGCGTCGCGAACGGGCAGCGCGATCACAGCGGAGTGCCCCTCGACGCACCGCGCCTTCGCCGCCTCGACCGCCGGCGGATTGTTCTTCGCCTTGATGGTCTTCAGCGCGGCGGCGATCTTCTGAGTCATCCCCGCGTCGGCCTCCATCGACAGCGCGACGAGCGCCGGGACGGCCGGCTGCGCGACCGCCTCCATCTCGCCGAGCGCATCGACCACTGCCGGGACCATCGTCTTGTTCTCGTCCTCGAGCGCCGCGATCAGCACGGGCAGCGCGGGCGCCCCGATGCTCTTCAGCGCGCCGAGCGCCTTCGCGCGGATGTTTGCGTCGCCGTGCTTCAGAAGCTCGCGAAGCTGCGGGATCGCCGGCGCGGCCTTCGGTCCGATCCCGGCGAGCGCGTCGAGCGCGCCCGCGACGACCGTGCCGTCCGCGCTCTTCATCGCCTTGATGAGCGTCGGAACCGCCGCCTGCCCCGCGCCGCCCGACTTCTTGAGCATCATCAGCGCGAGCCGCGCCATCCGCGGATCGTCGCCCTCGAACGTCTTGATCAGAATCGGCACGACCGCCTTCCCCGCCTCGGGATCGACCTGGACCAGCGCCTCGAACAGCGCGTCCGACAGCCCCCAGTCCTTGGCCGCGAGGGCCGTCGCGAGATGCTTCTTCAGGGCCGGGCCCGCGGCCTTCGCCGCCGGCCCCATCCGCCCCAGGACCAGGGCCGCCGACTGCTGGCCGAACCACGCGTCGCGGGCGTCCGACCCGAGCAGCTTGACGACGTCAGGAACAAGCTGCTTCTGGATCGCCGGCGGCAGTTCGGCGAACTTCGCGACGGCCGCCGTCCGCTCCGCCAGGTAGGGCGAGGCCAGCCGCTTGATGAGCTGCTGCGAATCCGCCGCGACGCACGCGGCCGCCCACACGCCAAGGACCGCCCCGCAACACACGACAATGACTACTCGTCTGAACATGCTCTCTCCTCCAAGCGTCCGTTCCGCAACAGAAAAGTCAGTTCACCGTGCGGTCGATGATCTCCTGCTGCCCGTCGGGCCAGCAGGCGGCGTCGTGGTAATGATACGTCGTCATCCGCGCCGAGTCCATACGCGCCGGCAGATCGAGCCGGTGGCGACCCATCGTCGTGTGGTCGTGCGCGTCAGGCGACCGGACGCCCGCGGGCGGGGGCGCGTCAGGAGAGCGCATGCTCGTTGCGCGCGATGATCTCCTCCTGCATCTCGGGGCTGAGGTTCGTGAAGTAGTCGGAGTAGCCCGCCACACGAACGAGCAGGTCGGCGTGCTCTTCGGGATGTTCCTGTGCGTCGCGAAGTATCGCGGTACTCACGACGTTGATTTGAATCTCGAACCCGCCGCGCCGCAGGTAGGTCTCGAGCAGCGTGCGCAACGCGACGATGTCCGCCTGAGTGCGGAGTGCGTTGTCGGAGAGGCGAAGGTTGTGGACGAGCCCGCCGAGCGCGTGGCGGTGACTCCATTTCGTCGTCGAGAGTACCGAGGCCGTCGGACCGCAGACCTCGCGCCCTTGCGCGGCACCCGCGCCGTCGGCAAACGGCACGCCCGCCTTGCGGCCGTCGGGCGTTGCCCCCGTCCGCGAGCCAAGCCGGCCGTGCATCACCCAGCAGAAGTAGCCGGGCACATAGTGGTGCGGCCCGACTTGGTTCGAGATCGTCGTCTCCGCCATGAACGTCGCCCACTCGACCGCGAGCGCGTCGGCTTCGTCGTTGTCGGCCCCGTAGCTTGGAATGTTGGTCAGGATGCGCTGGCGAAGCGGCTCGTGCCCCGCGAAGTTGGCCTGAAGTATTCCGCGCAGTTCGCTGAGTGTGAGTTCGTTCGATTCGTAGATGAGGTGCTTGATCGCCAAGAGCCCGTCGACAAGGTTGGCGAGGCCGACGAACGAGTTCTCGACCCAGTTGTATCGGGCACCGCCCCGGTCGAAGTCCTTCCCGCGTTCGAGGCAATCGCTAATAACACAGC
Source organism: uncultured Planctomycetota bacterium (assembly GCA_964385685.1). Lineage (GTDB taxonomy): Bacteria > Planctomycetota > PUPC01 > PUPC01 > PUPC01 > CAYLQD01. Next base: position 14,289 of record CAYLQD010000014.1, read on the forward strand.
TCGCAAGCGGGAAGCAGCCCGTCTCGGCGCGGGCGCGCCAGGCCGCGTCGAGGTGCTCGGCCGTCTCGCGGACCGTCTGCGCCAGATTCTCGCGTACGAGCGCGTTAAGCCCGTCGAACGTTTCCGGCTCGGCGGCGGAGCCGTCGGCGATGCGGTCCATTACGTCGAGCAGTGCCTGAGCGCAGTTGAAATACGGCGCGGTCACCCAGATGTTCGATGCACCCACAACCTTGATCTCGACGCACGTCGAGTTCATGTAGTTGGTCGAGTCCGGCGCCGTCGCACCGTTGTCTTGCAGCGCCTGACTGATGAGTTCGTCGTTGAAGAAGGCCGGGCAGCCAAGGCCGGTACTCAACAGGCGGCAGCCATAATCCATCAGTTCCTGCGGCGTCTCCTTGTGCCAGGCGATGCCGACGGTGGGATAGACAAGGTGCGTTGCGAGCCGAGCTTCGAGGCATAGATAGGTCAGGTCGTTGGTGACGTCGCGGCCGTCGGCATCGCGTCCGCCGACAATCACGCCAACGGCAGAACCCGGATGCAAAATCATGTTGCACTGGATGTAGAGGCCGCAGATGAGGTCGAAGGCCCGTTCGCGCGTGATTCGCCCGGCGGCGAGGTCTGCCTCGTAGAAGGACCGCAGCGTCTGGTCGAGGCGGCCGGGAGCCGTCAGGCCATGGTCTTCGCCGAACCATAGCGCGATGATGTTGATAAACATCAGTTGCATCGCTTCGTGGAACGTTGCGGGCGGTTCGGTTGCGACGCGGCGGCAGATGGCGGCGAGCCCGCGCCAGTCGTCGGCGTAATCGGGATCAGTCGCGGCCATCTCGTCGCACGCATCGCCGACGCGGCGGGCATATGTCGACATGCCCTCGATGGCGATCTCGCACGCGTCGTAGAAGGTGCGCTGCTCGTCGGTCTCGGCCTTCTCGCGCCGCCCGCGAATCTCGTCCGCGATGCCGCCGATGCCGACGCGGAACAGCTTCTCGTAGTCGGGATGGAAGTGGCCCGAGTCGCCGCCGGGGAACGGCGGGATCGATTCCAGGATCGGCTGAGCCTCTTCAACCTGCCGGGCTTCGTCCTCCGTCTCGGCGCGGAACTGGGGCCGGCCAACGATCAACTCGCCGGGCGACAGCTCGACCGGCATCTCGCGCAGCCGCGCGGCCGTTCGCCGCGCCCGCCACACGAGCCAGTCCTCGTCCGGCCCGCGCTCCTGCCACGTCCGCGCATCGATGAGCGGCCGGGCGGGCGACCCGTGCCACACCTCCTTGTGGAGCGCCGCCTCGCGCAGCGCCGCGACCCGCTCGCTCAACTGCGGCACATCCATCAGTACTGATGCGGTCGACTTCACCATGGGCAATTCTCGACAAACGTGGCCGGCCGGTTGCGCGATATTATAACGCGCCGCCCTCGCTCGCGCCGGATTTTCTTCGCGCGATCTCCCTTGCACGGGCCGCCGCGGCCCGTTAGCATGCTCACGCAATGCCCGGCAGCGCACACACCGACAACACCCTCGGCCCGGCGGTCGAGGAGTTCGTCCCCCGGCACCGGCCGCTCCTGAGCGCGGCCGTCGCGTTCGCGGCGGGAATCGCCCTGAGCCGCTGGCTCGTGCCTGGGTTGTGGGCGGCGACCGCGCTGGCCGCGTGCTGCGCCGCCTGTCTCGTCGCGCTGCGGGCCCGCCTGAGCGACGTCGCGCGGTCCGGCCTCGTGCTGCTGCTCGTCGTCGCCGGGGGCGCATTGACTGAGACGGCCCACACGGGCGCGGCCCGACGCCGCGCCGACGAGTCGCTCGCGCGGCGGCTTGATACCGGCCGGACGCTCTGCACCGTCACCGGCGTCGTGCGCGGCGAAATCACGACCGCGAAGATCTCCCCCCTCATCGAGACCCCGGACGGCGAGCCGAGCGAGGTCAGCTCGTTCCGGCTCCGGGCGCACGAGATCGAGTCGAACGGCGTCGCCCGCGCGACGTCCGGCGACGTGAAGATCGGGTTCCGCGGCGCGCTCGACGGCGTCGCGCACGGCGACACGGTCCGCGTCCTCGGCTGGATCGTCCCGCTCGACCCGGCCGACCCGGCGAGCCGCTACGACACATCGAGCGGGTACGTCGCGCGCTTCTCGGCGTCGGGCCCCGCCGCCATCCGCCTCGGAGCGAAGAATCCCGGCTCCTTTCTTCGGTTCATCTATGCGATCAAGCAGACGTTCCGCGATCAGATCGACGCGTACTTCGACGGCGACACCGCGACCGTCCTGAAAGCGACGCTCCTGGGCGACCGCGAGCGGCTCGGGCGGCGGCTCGGCGGATCCTTCAACCGGAGCGGCACGACCCACATCCTCGCCATCTCGGGCCTGCACGTCGGCATCGTCTACGCGGCCGCCATCTGCCTCTGCCGGCTGCTCCTCATCGAGCGGTGGCCGCGGCGCGTCATCCTGCTCGGCGCCGTGCTGTCCTACACCGTGATGGTCGGCTTCCGGCCGGCGACGGTTCGCGCCGCGCTGATGATCGTCCTGCTCGAAACGGGCGGCGCCCTCCGCTACTATCGCGACTCGATCAACTCGGTCGCGGCGGCGGCGCTCGTCATCCTCGCGGCCGCGCCCCACCACCTGTTCGAGGCGGGGTTTCAGCTCACGTTCATCGCCGTGCTCGGCATCATCCTGTTCAGCGGCGACCTGAGGCGGCTCCTGTGGCGCCCGCCCGACGACCTCGAGCGGCTGGTCGAGCCCGAGTTCCAGAGCCGCGGGCGGCGGATCGCGCGGGCCGTCGGCCGCGCGGCCGCGGGCGGCATCGGCGTGTGCGCCGCCGCGACCCTCGTCGTCGCGCCGCTCCAGGCGTATTACTTCAATATCATCACGCCCGTCTCGGTCGTCGCGACCGCGGTGCTGATCCCCATCGTCGGCGCGGTCATCTGGGTCGGCTTCCTGTTCCTCGCCCTCGCGTCGTTCGTGCCCGTGCTCGCCGGGCTGACGGCCCACGTCCTGGGCCTCGTCGTCTCCGTGTTCGTGTCGGTGGTCGAGCTGGCGGGCGAGCTTCCGGCGGGGCACGTCTTCGTCGCACCGCCCCCGATGGGCTGGGTCGTCGTGTTCTACGCGGCGCTGCTCGTGGTCGCGGCGCGGCGCTGGATTCGGCTGCGGGGCGCGGCCGCGGCCGTCGCCCCGGCTTTGGTGGTCTGCGCCTACCTGGTCTGGCGGATGACGGTCTCGCCGGGCGCCGACCTCGCCGTCACGTTCGTCGACGTGCAGCACGGCACGGCGGCGCTCGTCACGAAGGGCCGCCAGGCGGTCGTCTACGACTGCGGCTCGGGAACGCCGTTCTCCACGTACGACGTCGGCCGCGGCCCGGTCGCTCGCGAGCTGTGGAAGATGGGCGCGAAGCGGATCGACGTGCTGCTGCTCTCGCACACCGACGCCGACCACGTGAACGGCGTCCTCTCGCTCGTCGAGCGCTTCCCCGTCGGCCGGGTGGTCGTGAACCGGACGTTCGGCGACGATGAGACCGGGGCGGCCCTCATCCGCGCGTTCGAACGGCGGGGCATCCCGTGCGCGGAGGCCGCGCAGGGCGACTCCATGACGGTCGGCGACATCGGGTTCGAGATGCTCTGGCCGCCGCCCGCCGCCAGCCCCTGGCGGATCAATGCCGTCAACGACCGGTCGCTTGTCGCGCGGGTCACGTCCGGCGACCGGTCCGTCTTGCTGACCGGCGATATCGAACAGGCGGGGATGGGCGGCGTGCTGGCGACGCGGGGCGACCTCCGGGCCGAGGTCCTCTACGTACCGCATCACGGCGCCGACGAGCCCGTGCTGCCCGAGTTCCTCCGCGCCGTCCGCCCAAGCATCGCGATCATCAGCGGCGCGCCGTGGGAGAGCGGCGGGAACATCGACGGGTTGCTCGGCGATATCCGAACGTACCGAACGGCCGAGCGCGGCACCATCACGCTCACCGCGACCGGCACGGGCTGGACCGCGCAGACGGCGAAGTAGGGCTCGGCTACACCTCAACGAGTGTCAGCGGGGAGACGGCGGCGATGGTGCGGAAGTCTCGGTCCTGGTGCAGAAGCGGCACGCGATTCACCAGGGCGCATCCGGCAATGATGCAGTCGACCGTGTTCCGGATTGTCTTTCCCTTCGACCACGCGGCGCGGTAGATGTCGGCGGCCCGGATATGCGCCTGTTTCGGCGTCGGGAGGTAGAGCATCGCCCCGAAGAGTCGCTTGACCTGTCGGTACTGGCGTGCCGACCGAATCCCCTGAAGCACCTCGGTCAGGATGATGCCGCAGGTACAGAGGTCTTCGTCGCTGGAGAGAGCGTGCTCCAGCCATTCGGCTTCCGGCGAACCGCCGCCCCGGAAGAGGTCGATCCAGACACTCGTGTCGACGAGCGTCACGTGAGGTCGCGCCCCCGGCGCATGCGGTCCAGATCGCCGGACCAGTCAACCGCCCCCTTGAGACGCAGGAGGCGGCGCTGCTTCGTGTGCCGGACCACCTCGCGGAGCGCGTGGTCCACAACGGCCCGGGTGGTCTTGAGTCCGGTGACGCGCTTCGCCCGACCGACCAGGTCCTCATCGACGACGATGTTCGTTCGCTTCATCGAACGGCCTCCATCCAGAGCAATACACATTATATGGCGATGTATGTGTATTGTCAAGCGCGAATATTCCCGCTGCCGGTGTGGTGCGAGGAATTCACTGCTTCGCGGCGTCGGCCGGTTCGGGCTTCGGCTTGAACGGCCGATAGAGCGGATCGCCGAGGTGAATGGCCATCCAGCTCAGGTAACGGTTGGCGGAGAGGGCCGCCTCGGCGAACGTGCGGCCCCGAAGCAGCGCATCGGTGAACGCGTCGGCCGTCGGGAAGCCGTCGAGGTAGGGCTCGTAGACGGTGCCGAATGTGGCGGCGGCGCCGTGGTAGACGAGCGGGCCGACCCAGAAGCGCTCGCGGTCGATCTTCGACGCCGCGAAGGAATGCACGTGCACGGCGATCGCGCCGCGGCCGAACCGAAAACCCTTCTTCGGTTTCCCGAAGCTCCCCTTGTACCACCCGTAATAGAAACCGATCTTCTCGTTGAATGTCGCGAGATCGACGACCTGTTTCTGCTCATCGAGGCGGACGGTCATCCGGCCGTCGGCCTTCATCAAATCGGCCGCCCTGCGGATCATCGTGTCGCCGGCCAGATAGGAACCCTTCTTCAGGCCGCGCGCATCGAAGAACGCGATGCCCCCGACGCCGCGTTTCTCGCCCGCGAGCGCGCGCCGGACCAGCGCGTTGGCCGTCCGGTCGTCCGGCCCGTCCAGCCGGCACACCCCGAGGATGCCGTCGACGGGGCTCAGCGGCGCCGCCCGCCCGTACAGCGGGTTGCGGACCTTGCCGGCGAGCGCGTAGATGTCGTACCGGGCGAGCGCGAGTTCGGAATCGACCGACGCAGCGTCGGTCTGCCGCCAGTTCGACTCCTTGACCGCCTGCGCAATCCGCCACGGCATGCCGCGGATGAGCAGGACGGCCGTCGTGCGCGGATGCGCCCGCAGATGGCGCTGGACCGGCGCGAGCACGGACTTGTCGTAGACCGCGCGCGACATGTCGGCCTTGACGGGCAGCCGGACGCGAAGGAAGTTCGGCTTCGCGATCTTGCGCGCGCGGGCGTAGCTCGCGGCGATCTTCGCCGCGTTCTTCGCCTTCACGTTGACGATGATGAGCAGGTCGCTGCCGCGAAGCACATAGGGCTTCGTCGCCACGGCCGCCTGGCGCGACGGCGGCGAGTACGCCGGCTCCTCGTCCGACGTGAACGCGCGGACGGAGTAGGCGTGCTCCTTTTCCTCCTCGAGCCCCGCGTCGACGACGGCGGAGAATCCGGCGGGGGCGATCCGCGAGGCGGCCCCGATTGGAGCGCCCGCGCCGCGAACCACGCGGACCCTGCCCGGCACCTGAAACGGAATCTCGACCCCATCCTTAAGGAGACGCGGCCTCGCCTTGTCGATGAGCAGCTTCGCGTAGGGCTCGGGCTTTTCGTCGTCCGGGCCCTTGCGGGCGATCTCGTAGCCCGCGACGTTCAGCTCAGCATTCGGCGACCACGACAGGCGAACGCGCGAACCGTCGGCGACGGCGGTCAGATCTTTCGGCGCGGCCGGCGCGGCGTTCGACCGCTTGCCGACCCGGACCGCCAGCGGCTGGACGTCTTCCTCGACCGGGGCCGGGAGCGTCTTGCCCTGCTCGACGTAGTATGGATACACGCTCACCTCGTATGTCCGGCCCGGCTTCAGCGCCAGTATGCAGCGCCGGGCGCCGGGCTTCAGTTGCGTGATCCGGTCGGCCGGTCGGCCCGTCAGGGCGGAGAAGGCGCGGCGGCGGACGATCCAGCCGGCGACGCCGCGGCCCTCGAGGGCCCGCCACGTCAGCGTGGCCGATGTCGCGGAGACCGAGACCTTCAGATTGCGAAGGCGGGTCGGCGCGGGGGGCTGTGCGGGTTTCTTGCTGTCGGCGCCAAAAGCGGCCGCGGCGCCGAGCACGAGGCACAGAGATGCGATGACTGGCAGGCGCATGATGCGGCTCCAAGGCAGCTTGTGCCGGCCAGACCGGCGACTTCGCCTCCGCAGCTATTATACCCGCCATGCCGAACCTAACGACCGCAGATATTGAGATTGAGTTTCAGGTTGAAAGCTTCAAGTTTAGGGTTACCGCAAAGGGAGACGGGCCGCCGAACCGCTCATAACGGTCTCCCCTCAGCCACTTGGGGACTTGGCTCCAAAATCGATGCCAACATTTCCGTTGGAAATGTCTTGACAGGGGACCAATTGCGAGGTATTATCCCAACAGAAGTGCTGGCAGCGGTTTTGATGGGACTATCGCAAGGCCTGTAACACAAGGATATACAAATGGATAAGTTGACAAATGTGCATGGCGGGTGGGTCGTTGCTGACCGCTTTTGGGACAGGGAACCCGAACTTCAATCGCTAATCGAGCGGCTGGACGAGGGCGCTCACATCCTCTTGGTCGCCCAGAGACGGATGGGAAAGACAAGCTTGATGCGTGAAGTGGCGGAGCGGCTCGCCGAACGGTACATCTGCCTGTTTGTGGATCTCCAGAAGGCCCGAAGCGCCCCGGATGCCGTTGTCGAATTGAGCGTCGCGACGTATCCCCACAAGAATATCTGGGGAAAGACGAAGCAGGCATTTGCGAACGTGTTGGGACGCGCTGTCGAGACCGTCGAGAAGGTGGAAGTGGCCGAATTGGGGATTGCCCTTCGACCGGGAGTGACGGGCGGTGATTGGGGCAAGAGAGCTGACGAACTCATGGCCATTCTCGCGGGGTCTGAGAAGCCAGTGCTCCTGCTCCTGGACGAGGTGCCGATACTCGTGAATCGCATGCTCAAGGGCGACGACTTCGCAGTCACCGCGGAACGACGGGCAACTGCCGATGAGTTCATGTCGTGGCTGCGGAAGACGAGCATTGAGTATCAAGGGAGGATACGGATGGTCGTCTCGGGCAGTATCGGGTTCGAGCCGATCTTGCGCCAAGCGGGCCTGAGCGCGACCATCAACAACTTCACTCCGTTCGAACTGAAGCCTTGGGATAGCGCTACCGCCGAGGGATGCCTTCTGGCGTTGGCGAACGAGTACGGCCTGGAATTCGAAGATGGCGTAGCGTCCAGAATGGTCAGGCATCTTGGCTGCTGCATCCCGCATCATGTTCAGATGTTCTTCTCGCACGTCCGCGACCATTGTAGAAGAAAAGGGGTCGCGAAATGCACGGCCAAGGATGCGGGCGAGGTCTACAAGAAGGAGATGCTGGGGGTTCGTGGTCACGCGGAACTCACTCACTATGAGGAACGCTTGAAACAGGTGCTGGGCGAGGAGGCCTGTGCCCTCGCTCTCGAGATGCTCACTGAGGCCGCAGTGGAGAAGCGAATGACCCCAGAGGCCTACAGAGCGTTCGAGAAGGAGTATTCGTTCGAAGGTCGAAGCACTGCGAAGATGCAGGAAGAGATCCTCTGGGTGCTCGAACATGACGGCTACTTGAAGCCAGGGCGGAAGGGCTACGTGTTTGTGTCAAAGCTGCTCCGGGATTGGTGGAAGGCCCGGCACGGGTTTGGATACGTTCCCGTACTGAAGCGAGGAGTGTGAACGATGAGCGCCCGACGCATGAAGTACAATCCGGCATTCCTCACTGAGGAAGAACTTGTCAACTCGTTCGTGGCTCGACATACAGAGCTGGCAACAACAGTGGGCATCGTGCGCGAGAACACGACAGAATCAAATCAGCATGTCCTCATGATCGGCCCTCGCGGCTCGGGCAAGACGACACTTGCTCTACGCGTTGCGGCCGAGATGCGAAGGGACGAAGCCCTGCAGGGGCGTTGGTACCCGATCATCTTCGCAGAAGAAAGCTATCAGGTGCGCACCGCTGGCGAGTTCTGGCTTGAGGCCCTGTTTCACGCCGCGCACCAGTCCGAAGACGAGGGGCTGAATCGCACGTACAAGGAATTGCGCGGCGAGGAAAACGAAGATCGGCTCCGAGAGCGGGCGCTCGCGCAACTGATGAACTTCGCCGACGCCCAAGGAAGACGGCTGCTCCTTGTGGCCGAGAACTTCGACATGTTACTTGCAGACCAGATGATGGATGACGATGCATGGGCTCTCCGCCACACACTGCTCAACGAGCCGCGGATTATGCTGCTCGCAACAGCCACGAGGCGCTTCAAGGAAGTCACGAGTTCGGATAAGGCATTCTATGAGCTTTTTCGGATTATCGAGCTTCGGCCTCTCGACATCAAGGGTTGCCAGGCGATTTGGACGGCCGTGACCGGACGAGACTTGCCAGAGAAGCGTATCCGCCCGATTCAAATTCTCACCGGCGGCAATCCGAGGCTGCTTGCTGTCATATGCTCGTTCGCGGCCGAATTGTCCTTCCAGAAACTGATGGATGATCTGATCCAACTCGTGGACGATCACACCGAGTACTTCAAGAGCCATCTTGACAATCTGGCGCCGACGGAACGCAGAGCGTATCTGACCCTGGCGGAGATTTGGGCACCAGCGTCGGCGCGCGAGGTCGCCAAGGCAGCCCGGATGAATGTCAGTACAACAAGCGCCCTGCTGATCCGGCTCGTCGACCGTGGGGCGGTTACGATTTTCGAGGAGGCGCCGCGGAAGAAGCTCTACCAAGTGGCCGAGCGCATGTACAACATCTACTACCTCATGCGCCACCGTCGGGCGCCGTCATCACGCGTCAAGGCACTAGTCAACTTCATGACCAGCTTCTATGGCGAAGAAGAACTCGTCGATGTAACCCGTCGTATCGCGGAGGAAGCCTGCGAGCTTGGCTCGGAGTTCCGAAGAGACCATTACACCGCCTATGCGGCCATCCTGAACAGCAAACCGTGTGAGAAACTCAAACATAAGTTACTCGGTGCAACACCACAGGAGTTCTTCGCGGCGCCAGACATGCCTCCCGTTCTCAAGAACTTGGCCGCTGACGCTAGTTCGAAACGGATTGAAGAAGAACTGACCGGCCTGCTCGACCGGGCCGAGGCGTTGTCGGAACAACCAGACGGACTTGAAGATGCGGAGCGCCTCTACAGGCAGGCGACCGAACTCGCGCCGAATGACGCCGCGTTGTGGGCAAGATTCGGCTTCTTTCTGAGCGAAAGCCTCGGCCGCTATGAAGAGGCGGAAGAAGCCCACAGAAAGACCATTGAGTTGGCACCCGGTGAACCCATCGGATGGGCCGGACTGGCCATTCTCTTTCATGTGCACCTTGAGCGATACGAGGAAGCCGAACAGGCGTATCGGAAAGCAATTGAACTGGGCTGCGTTGACCCAGGAAAGGCGCATTTCTTTCGGGGCACTGTGCTACACTTCTTTCTTCAAAGGTATGACGAAGCGGAGCAGGCATACCGGAAGGCGATCGACCTAGTTCCAGACGACGCGTCCGCGTGGGCGTTCCTCGGCCAGTTGCTCTTCGAAGAACGTGAGCAAACTGAGGCGGCGGAGCACGCTCTCCGGAAAGCTCTCGAACTAGACCCAACACTTGCCTTGGCGTGGGCGCATCTTGGCTGGGCCCTACACAATCAACCGGAACACCTCGGCGACGCCGAGCGGGCCTACCGCAAAGCAGTTGAGCTTGACCCTGGCTACTCCTGGGCGTGGGGGCACTTCGCTCTGTTCTTGCACGAGCGGATCGGACGCTACGAGGAAGCGGAAAGCGCCTACCGAAGAACTCTTGAATTGGAAACTGAGAAGGCTTGGTGGGTCTGGGAGCATCTCGGGGATCTTCTCTGCGACGGCTTGAAGCGGTACGACGAAGCGGAGCAAGCGTACAAGACATCGATCGAACTGTCACCGACCGCCGTCAGCCCTTGGTTCAAGCTTGGTGCTTTGTATCGAGAGTTGGAGCGTGTCGACGAGGCGGAAGAAGCCTACAGGAAGACGGTTGAGTTGAGACCTCAAGACTCTGGAGCATGGGCGGCGCTTGCGCAGTTCTTGTGGACAGCGTCGCGCCTTGATGAGGCCGAGGAGACCTGCCATGAGGCGTTGGACATCGACCCGGAAGCAGGCATAGTGTGGCTCGTTCTCTTCTCGATGCAGATGACTCAAGAGCGCTTTGCAGATGCCTTGGTCAGCGTAGAGAAGTTTCTGTCAGATTCCGCTGTAATCTCGTTGATAGCGGATGGCCATATCACCTCGGCGTTCGTGGAACTCGCGGCTGCCGGCTATGCGCAAGACGCCCTCCGTGTGCTGCAAGAGTCGGCCAGCGCAGCCGCCCTGGAGCCGCTCATCGTGGCTCTGCAGTTGTGCTTAGATGAGAGCCCGAAGGCGCCCGCGGAAGTTCTTGAGGTCGCCAAGGACATTGTCCAACAGATCGAAGAACGACGAAACGAGATGACCGCCGGGAAGAAAGAAGAGAAAGAGAAGAAGAGGAAGAAAAGAAGGAAAGCCAAGAGGAAAACGACGCCAGCAAGGAAGCGCAAACCGAAGAACCCGCGTCGCTGACTTGCGTCTCAGTCAACGTGCAGGTGGTTGTGGATGGTGCGGGCGAGGCGGGCGGAGATGCCGTCGACCTCGGCGAGCAGCTCGGGCGTCGCGTCCTCGATGGCCTTGAGCGTGCCGAAGTGCTTCTTGAGCGCGGCGATGCGTGTCGGGCCGACGCCGGGGATGTCGTCGAGCGGCGACTGGAGGAACTTCCGCTCGCGGAGCTTCTTGTGGTAGGTGATGGCGAAGCGGTGGGCCTCGTCGCGGACCCGCTCGAGGAAGAGCAGCTCGCCGCTGTCGCGGGCGAGGGCAATGGGCTCCGCCCGGCCGGGCTTGAAGAAGCGGTCGATGCCGCTCCCGCCGACTCGCCCGGCGGCGTTCTTCGTTCGCTTGGGCTTCGCGATGCCGACGAGGTCGACGTCTTCGATCTCCAGCTCGCGGAGCACGCCGAGCGCCGCTCCGACCTGGCCCGCTCCGCCGTCGACAAGAATCAGGTCGGGCAGGTCTTCCTTGCCGTGGTAGCGGCGGCCGAGCACCTCGCGCATCATGGCGAAGTCGTCGGATCCCTCGACCGTGCGGATGCGGAACCGCCGGTAGCGGGCCTTGTCGGGCGCGGCGTCGGTGAAGGCGACGAGCGAGCCAACGGCTGAGCGGCCGCCGAGGTTCGAGATGTCGAAGCACTCGATCCGCGCGGGCGGACGCCGCAGCCCGAGCTGCCGCTCGAGGGACGCAGCGAGTTCCCTCGCCCGCTTCCGGCTCGTGTGACGCGCCTCGAACGAGCTTCGCGCGTTCCGCTGCCCCATCTCGACCAGCTCGCGCTTCGAGCCCCGCTGCGGCACGATCAGGCGCACCTTCGAGCCGCGCAGCTCCGACAGCCATTCCGCGATCGTCTCGGCCCCGGCCGGCTCGACCGGCACGAGGATCTCCTTCGGCGTGAAGCGCATCTGCCCGTAGAACCGTTCGAGGAACTCGGCGAGCAGCTCCGGCTCCGGCAGGTCGTGCGCGTCGAACTCGTGGGTCGACACGTCCTCGAGCCGCCCGCTCCGGACGAACATCGCCTGGAACGCGACGCGCCCGCCCTCGCGGAACAGGCCGAAGACGTCGCGGTCGATGTCCTGCTCCGACGTGATCCGCTGCTTCTCGAGCGTGCGTTCGATCGCCCCGATGCGGTCGCGGATGGCCGCGGCCGTCTCATACTCGCGCCGGCCCGACGCCGCCCGCATCTTCGCGCGGAGCGCCTCGAGCACTTCCTCGTTCTTGCCCTGCAGGAACAGGATCGCGTCGCCGAGCATCTCGCCGTACGCGGCCTCATCGACCTTGCCCGAGCACGGGCCCATGCAGTTGCCCATCTGCGCGTTCAGGCACGGCCGGCTGCGCTTCGTGAAGACCGTGTCGGTGCACTTGCGGATCGGGAAGACGGAGTTGGCGAACCGGACGGTCTCCCGCGCGGCCTTGGCCGACGAGTACGGCCCGAAGTGGAGCACACCACGCTCGCTCTTGCGGCGCTCGACCTCGGCCCGCGACGCCGCCTTCTTGGGGAACTGGATGCGGGGGAACGGCCGGTTGAGGTCGATCTTCAGGCTGATGTACGTCTTCTCGTCGCGCAGGCGGATGTTGTAGCGTGGCTGAAACTGCTTGATGAGGTTGTTCTCGAGGATGAGGGCTTCCTTCTCGCTCGCCGTGACGACGAAATCGAAGTCGGCGATCCGCGACACGAGAAGCTCGTAGAACGCGCGCTTGTCGGAGCCGGCTCGGAAGTAGGAGCGAACGCGCGAGCGGAGGTTTTTCGCCTTGCCGACGTAGATGACCTCGTGGCGTTCGTCCTTGAAGAGGTAGACGCCGGACGAGGCGGGCAGCTTGGCGAGCTTTGTTTCCAAGTCGGTCATTTGGGGTCGGGGCGGCATTCCATGCCGGAAGCAAGACGGGCGCGATAGGCGCCGCCCGGCCGGGGTTCACCCGCGTTCCCGGCGCAAGTTCTTCACTTGCTGAAGTACCCGCACATCCTCGGTGTGGCGGGGGCCTTCGAGGCACTGTTTGGCGCGAATCAGGCAGTCGAGGTCGATCCAGTTGGCCATCACGCTGCCGCAACGGTCGCGTACCCTCTTCTCCCAGGCCTCTTCGAAACTCACGCCGTCAATCCGTGCCAATATGTCGATCCGGCTGGGAGCGACGCCGACTTGAAGAATCTGCTCCGGATCGTCGCGGGCCAGCTGATAGGGGCTGCCGAATTCCGTCAGGGCCTGATTGACCCGTGCCACATTCTCGTCCGCGGGGTCGACGAGCAGATCCATATCCTTGGTGTATCGGGGCTTGGCGTGGTAGATGACCGCGAGGCCGCCGACGATGAGGTACCGGGCTCCATGTGCCTCGAGCAACTCCAGCATATCCTCGAAGTCCCGAATGCTGGCCATCACGCTCACTCCTGTCGCGGGTCGGCGGTTCGACCCGCCTGGGCTTTGTCAACATCGTCCCAAATGTCGACGAGGGCGGCGAGACGCGCCTGCGGCGATTGCGCCTGCCAGAACTCGAGGTCCCATTGCTCCGCTTCCTCGTGCGTGTGGGCGATGTGGCCGACGATGCGCTTCCGCCGTTCCTCCGACCGTTCCTTGATGCCCATTGCGCGGCCCTCACCTGCGAAGCCCCGCCACTATTCTAGCCGACCGTGGTCGATTCGGCCAGCGTGAAGCGGCTCATTCGAACACCAGGTATCCTGCGCAGTCGGCCGCGATCGGGTCGGACCCGCATCGGGCCCACGACCGGTGCGACGGCACAAGCCGAAACGGGAACTGCGGGACGACGGTGCGGTCGGCGAAGTTCGCCGCCCAGACGACGCCCTGCTCCGGCGGCTTCCGGCCGAGCGCGGCGAACGGGATCCTCATCTCGACGAGCCACGCGTTGCCCGCGGCCCGGTCGGCCGCGGTCGCCCGGAGCGTGCCGACGCGCCAGAGCACGCCGCGGAGCGTGCTCGCGGCGGGCCCGCGGCGCGGCACGGTCATCTTCCTCGCGCGCTCGCCGTCGCGCCAGGGCGACAGCATCAGTGAGAAGGCCTCGGCGCCGGCGGCCGCGCGGGCGGGCGCGCCGCGGCCGGGGCGAATCTCGGCGAGCAGGTAGAGCGCCTCGGCGTCGCGGCCGAGCCGGATGCGCGTGCGCGGCGGCCGGAGCTGGGGGCCGGAGCGGTTCGGCAGCGCGCCGATGAGGGCGGCGTGCTTCCACGCCTCGTCGCCGGGCTGGCCGTCGATGACGGGCGGCGCCGGGAGCCGCTTCACCGCAATGACGGGCTGGGGGCAGCGCTCGCGGAGGCCGCGGGCCCAAAGCTCGCCGCCCGCGAACCGCCCGAGGGGCTTGTCCGGGAAGTTCACGGCCAGCGCCCCCCACAGCTCGTTCTCGATTTTCGGTTTCTCGAGGTGCCGGGCGAGCGCGAGCGCCCTGCTGCAGAGCGGCAGGACGTGGGGCGACCGGGGATGGGCCCGCGCGCCGTCCCGGTAGGCGCCCAGCGCGTCTCCCTTTTGCTCGCGGGCGAGCAGGTGGTCGCCAAGCTCCCCGTAGGCGCGCACCGCCGCGTACTCCGAGGCCGCGCCGCGGGCGAGCTTGCGATAGAGAGCGGCGGCCTCGGCGTCCTTGCCCATCGCGAACCGCGCGCGGGCGCCCAGTTCGAGGAAGAGCGGGGCCGCGCCGTGCCGGTCGCAGATGGCCACGGTGCTCGCGGCGTCGCCCTTCACCGCGGCGCCGACGGCCTCACGGAGATCGCGCCACGCGCGGTTGCTCTCGAGCGCGAGCGCCGCGCGGCGGCGGTCGGGCCGGAAGGGCGCGTAGAGCGGATCGCCGAGGAACGTCATCATCCACGAGACCTTGGGCGCCGCCCGGTAGGCGCTCTCGCCGAACGTCTTGCCGGCGAGGAACGAGTGGGCGAACGCGCCGACGTCAATCGTGCTGTCGAGGAACGGCTCCAACACGGCCCCCATCGTCGCGGCCGCGCCCCTGTCGAGCAGCGGGCCGACCCAGCCGATGCGGGTCGTGCGGACCCGCGCCGCGGACCCGGAATGGATGTGGTAGGCGACGGCCCCCGGCGCGAACCGAAAGTCGGGCCGCGCCATCGGCCCGCGCGCGTCGGCGCCGTACCAGCCAAAGTAGAACGCCGCGTCGGGCATGGGCATGTCGGCGGGAAAGAGGCCCGGCGCGCGGTCCATTCGCGTGAAGAATCCCGCGCGGGCCAGCGCCCCGGCGGCCGCGGCGAGCCAGTCGTCGCCGAGCTTGTACGCGCCGTCCGCGAGCCCGCGCGCATCGACATATGCCACGCCGACGAGCCCGCTCTGTTCCGCAGCGATCGCCGCGTCGACCAGCCCTTTGGCGATCTCGGGCGTCGGGCCGTCGAGCCGCGCGGCGAGCAGCAGCGGCGTCTCCGGCGCCGGCCCGTCCGGAGCGGCCGCCGCCAGCGGATTCGGCAGCGAGCCCTCGAGCTTGTGGGACGGGAGCGCGATCAGGCATAGTTCGGAGTCGACGGCGGCGGCGTTGGCCTGGCGCGGATCGCCGGGCAGCTTCCGGGCGTCCGCGCCCGAGTAGTCCTCACGGATCTTGACCGGCACGCCGTACGTCGCGACGAGATACTTCGGCTCGAGCGCGAGCGTCCCGCCGGCGCGTCCGGATGCAAGCCCGCTCCGAAGAAGAAACGCCCGCAGCGGGCCGCGGACCTTCTGTTCGAACGAGCGGCGGGAGATGGACTCGGACGTCGTGCATCGGACGCGGCAGATGTTTCGCTCGGGCACGGCCCGCGCCCGGGCGTAGTGGGCTCCGACGGCGATGGAGTCGGGCGATGCCACGTTGACGAGCACGACGACACGGCGGCCGTCGTCGGCCGCGTCGGAGGAGGCGCCGGTCGCGCAGAGCAGGAGAGCGCACCAGATCGAGAGACGGGCGCCCGTCATTGCGGTCGGCCTTTCGGCGGGCGTGTCACGCCGAGGATGCGCCGCTTGCGTTCCATCAGGGCGTGCACGCGCTGCATGTTGTCGCGGTACGCCGTTCGCTCGTCGACGAAGGCGGCGTACATGTAGCTCGAGAGCGCGAGTTCGAGGTTGCCGGCGACCTCGCTGCAGAATCCGAGCGCGTTCAACGCGTAGGCGTCCTCGCTGTCGCGGTCGATGGCCTTGGTCAACTGCTCGATGGCGCGGGCGGGGTTGATCGACAGGAGATCGATCCCGGAGCGGGTCCGCTTGGACCCCGAGAGAACCGGGCGCGGAACGGCCACGCGGACCGGCCGCGGTGAGATGTCGGCGACGAACTGCTCGACGCAACTCCGGAGCAGCAGGTCGCGCAGCTTGTCGGCGTCGGGGAACGACTCGTCCGTCCTGCGCTTGTCGGCGATCGTCGGCGTCTCGGCCACGGAGAACAGCTTGATCGTCTGGCCGGCGGTGCCGGTGAAGGTGATGCGGACCTCGGCCGTCCGTGTCTGCACCTCTCCCGACGGCCGCCGCGCGGTGCCGTTCACGATCCGGCAGTGGACGAGCCCGGAGACGGTGACCTGGGCTTCGTCGCGCGATGCGGCCGGCTCATAGGATGATTTCAAGAGCTCGGCCCGGAGCAGCTCGACGGCGCGGGCGGCGGCCTCGGGCGCCGTGCCGTCCTCGGGCCTGAACTCGCCCACGCCGACGGTCCGGACGTTCCTGAGCCCGGAGACGAGCGGCGGCATCGTCGCCTCGATCCGAACAACCCGGACGCAGCCCGTTGCCAGTAACGCCAGCAATAGTAGCCACTTACAGTGTCGCATGATCCATTCTCCCGAATGGCGGCCAGCCCGCGGCGGACCGAACAGCCCTTCCCGCTAAAGCTCCGTGTGCAGCGCCGATAACCCCATCGGCCGTCGAACAGAGCGAGGAAGACCGATGGGACGCCGTCCTGCCACCCCGAAGCCGACCCCGCGTGGCCCGTCGAGCCGCGGGAATCGACGCACGCGCGGCGGCGCGGGCCGTCACAACCTCAGCCGCGGCGGCCTGAACGGCGGGGCCGCGAAGGTCCGCCTCTGCCTCGGATGCAATCACCCGTTCAAGTCGCGCGGGCCTTGGAACCGATTTTGCAGCCGCTGCCACCAGGGCGCCCAGGAACACGAGCACGACAACAACAAGGCGTTTCGCGTTCCCAAGGAGTGGCCCGCCGGCGTTCTCCACGACGACCTCTAGCGCGATCCGTCAACTTGGTTCTTGTTGCCAAGCCAAACCGGCTGCGCTGCTGCAATTGTAGCCGCCGTCCATGACGGCGGATGGGCGATGGGCCTTCAGCCATTCGCCTCGGCAGAATGGCCAACCAGCCATTCTGCAAGCTGATTGCGACAGCAATCAGCCCTCCGGCCTCATGGAGGCCGGCTACAGCAAAGTGGCAACCACAAGAACAAACCTGAAGCGACACTAGCGCGATCCGTCACAGATCGATCTCGCCGTCGAAGACGTGCGTCGCGGGACCCGTCATGTAGACGCAGTTGTCCTCCGCCCACTCGATCTCCAGGTCGCCGCCGAGCAGATGAATCACGACCGCGCGGTCGGTCCAGTCGTTGAGCGAGCACGCGACCGCGACGGCGGACGCGCCGGTCCCGCAGGCGAGCGTCTCGCCCGCGCCGCGTTCCCACGTCCGCTGGCGCAACTCGGTCCGCGAGAGGACCTGGACGAACTCGACGTTGGTCCGCGCGGGGAAGACGTCGTGGGTCTCGATCTTCGGGCCGACGCCCAGGACGAGGTCGTCGGTCGGCTCGTCGACGCGGATGACGGTGTGCGGGTTGCCCATCGAGACGCACGTGATCTCGAACGCCGCCCCGTCGACGTCGAGCGGTTCGCGGAGCACGCGGCCCGGCTCGCCCGTCATGGGGATCTCGGCCCGTTCGAGCCGCGGCTCGCCCATGTCGACGCGGACCTTCTCGACCTTCCCGTCGACGACGGTCGAGACGAGGTGCAGGATGCCGGCGCCCGTCTCGCAGTCGAACTCGGTCTTGTCGGTCAGCCCGCGGTCGTAGGCGAACTTGGCGACGCAGCGGATCGCATTGCCGCACATCTCGGCCTCGGACCCGTCGGGGTTGAACATCTGCATGCGGAAGTCGGCCGCGTCGGACGGGAGGATGAGCACGAGGCCGTCGGCCCCGATCCCGAAATGCCGGTCGCTCACGAGCGGCGCGATCCGCTCCGGCTCGTCGACCGCCTCCTCGAAGCAGTTGACGTAGACATAGTCGTTGCCGCAGCCGTGCATCTTGGTGAATCGCATCGCGGGCGGCCCTCGAAGTCACCTCTCGAAGCGTCATTATCACACAAGCCCGTTCGCATATCAACCACCCCGGATGAATAGGTGAGTACATTGAACTTGCGCCGAGGGCAGGGCCGCTGATAGAATGGTCGGCGTCACGCTGGTATTATGTGGTGGCAGTATCGCTCGCTCGTTTGCCTACCCACGTTCAATAAGAGGCCGACGATGATCACGAAACTATACGTGGACAACTTCCGTTGTCTGGTGAACTTCAACATCTCGCTCACCAGAAACCAGCTCTGGCTTGGCAACAACGGCACGGGGAAGAGCTCCGTACTTGATGTCCTGCGGGCCGTGCAGAGCGTGCTGGCGGGCAATCACGTTGACGACATCTTTGCGACCGAGGACCTCACGGCTTGGCAAACAAAGTCCGATCAGACATTCAGAGTGGAGATCAAGTCGGGCAACGACTGCTACGAGTACGAGTTGCTGATCCAGCACGAGCGCAAGAACCGGCGACGCCACATTGACCGGGAGCGGCTTGTATGGAACGGAAGCGAGTTCTACCGCTTCGCGTACGATCAGAAGACAGGACGTCACGAAGCGCGCCTGTTTCGACTGAACCGTGATACCAGCCTCCCCGAAGAGGGCACTCATTTCGGCGCCGACTGGCACCGCTCGATCATTCCGAGTATCGCGGAGCGCGAGGACAACGGTCCCTTGGTTCGCTTTCGAGAGCACGTGGAGCGATGGCTCATCGTCCTACCTGTTCCTACCATGATGAAGCCGCTCGCCGAAGAAGAGAGCCGGTCGCTGGACCGTTACGCCGCCAATTTCGCCGACTGGTATCGTCACCTCTACCAGGAAGAATCAATGGTTTGGCTCGACGCCCGCCAAGTCCTCGGGCACGTGCTGGATGGCTTCGAGTCGCTCGACCTGAAGGAAACGGGGGACGCCCGGAGACTCGTCTCAAGGTTTCGGGTAGCCGAGCAGGACTTCTCGGTCGACTTCGGGCGACTGTCGGACGGACAAAGGCAGCTCATCGCCTTGTACGTCATGCTCGGTGCGCTAAAGACGAAGTACCGCGTCCTCCTGATCGACGAGCCGGACAACTTCGTGTCTTTGCGCGAAATCCAGCCGTGGGTGGCTGAGTTAGGTGACTTGTGCTCCGACGCGGGACGGCAAGCTGTGATCATCTCTCACCATCCGGCAACAATCAACGCACTCACGGACGGCACAGAGCTGTGGTTTGGCCGCGACCCCCGCGGCCACGTGTTGGTCGGGCCATACCCCAAGCACGAGGGGCTCAGCGCTGCGGAGACCATGGCACGGGGCTGGGACGGTGAGTAGAGCATCGCAGATCGTCATCCTTTGCGAGGACAAGCTTCACGGGGTTGTGGCGCGTCGATTCCTGCTCTCTTGTGGCGTGCGCAAAGACGCCATTGATGTGCAACGCTGCCCGGGCGACGGTTCCGGCGGCGCGGGCGAGAAGCACGTTCGCGACAACTACCCGCGCAACTTGAAGGCGCACCGCACCCGCGCCGCGAAGGTTGCAGTGGCGCTGATCGTGATAATAGACGCGGACACAGGCACCGTTCAGGATCGCCGCCGGCAACTCGACAGCTCCTGCGAGGAAGCCGGCGAGGTCCCGACCCGGAACGCCAACGACGCGGTCGCGTACATCATCCCCAAGCGCAGTATCTCAACCTGGCTTGCGTACTTGAATGGCGAGAACGTCAACGAGGACACCGACTACGCGAAGACGCAACCGTCGCTGCGCGAGCGACACGACTATTCCTTCCGCAAACAGGAATCTGATTGCGGTCCGCTCATCAGGAAGTTGGCGGAGCAGTGCAAGAAGCACGAAGACCCGGGCGATCGTCCTGCCTCTCTGGCGACTGCCTGCGAGGAGTTCGAGCAGCGCATCAAGCCGGTCCTGAACCGCTGAACCATACCCCCCTGCCGCCACCTCTACGCCGGGACGGGATTATGTCCCCGCGTTGTTCCGCATCAACCGGGCGGGCCTCTTGCGGGGCCGCTCTCCCGGCCATAGAATGCGGCCCGTGAAAGACAGCACGAGACAGATCCTGAACGACGCGGACCTGCGCCAACTGCAGGACGAGGGGTTCGCTCGCCTGGCGGCCCTGTATGCGGGCGAACCGGCCGAGCATGTGTTTGCGCTCTGTGGCGTCGACGGTTCGAGCCAGACGCGGATGTATGACGAGCCCGAGCGATTCGTCGACGAGTCGCTCGACTGTCTCGCGGAGAACGTCCACCTCGTGCGGCACGCGGCGCTGTTCCGGCCGACGTCCATCAGCCCGAACCCGTACGGCGTGCATTTCATCGACACGTTCTTCGGCGCGAACGTCTACGAACTCGACGGCGAGGCGAACAACTGGCAGGTCGAGTATCTCGGCACGCGGGTCGGCGAGTTGGAGCCGATCGACTGGCAGAGCCATCCGACGTGGGACGTCGCCCGCCGGCTCGCCGAGGCGTTCCTCGCCGCGGACACGACGGTGCCGCAGTACGGCCTGCCGACGCTCTCGAGCACGCTCAACATCGGGATGAACCTCTACGGGCAGGAGCTGCTCGTCGCGATGCTGGCCGACCCCGCGGCCGCGCACCACGACCTCCGCATCATCACCGACGTCATCGCCGGCATGCACCGGTGGTACCGCGAGCACATTCCCGCCGAGCGGCTCCAGATGGTCGTTCCGACGGGCCGTTCGCAGCCGGCGGGCTACGGCCAGATCTGCGGGTGCTCGTGCCAGGTGCTCTCGGTCGAGCAGTACGCCGAGTTCATCGCCCCGTACGACGACGAGGTCCTCTCGGTCTATCCGAACGGCGGGATGATTCACCTTTGTGGCGAGCACACGCAGCACAATCCCGTGTGGCGCGAGATGAAGTCGCTGCGGGCCGTCCAACTGAACGACCGCGCCGCGGAGGATCTTGAGCATTACTTCAACGACCTGCGCAACGACCAGATGCTCTACGTGAACCCCTTCGACGGGATGCCCGTCGACCGCATCATGGAGATCACCGGCGGGCACCGGACGGTCATCGTCGGCGGGGTCGAAGAGCCAATACCGATGCGGTCCGCCGGGCTCGCGGAGGGTGGCAAATGAAAGACATCATCGGCGATCTGCGAACGCCGAACAAGGTCGACCGAATCGTCGTCGGCCCGCCCGGCAGCATCGACAGCCGCTACGCGCACAAGCCCGCCGTGATCGGCAAGGACGGCGTCGTGTATCACTTCTACTGCGCCGTCGCCCCGGCCGCCGACCCGAAGCAGGGCGAGATCGAATACGGCGAGGTCCGCGGCATCAGCGTCGCGCACAGTTGAGACGCCACGCGTTCCGCTGATTCGAGGGAGCCGCGGGCAGAAGAACCAAGGGCCTCGGCCCCGGATGTTGGCGTTGCGTCTGCTTGACTTCACACACGAGCCACCGTATCCTTGTCGCCGGACGGAGTGGCACAAACGGTCAACGACAGCGTCGTTCGTGCTGCGCCGACAGGTCGGCATCGGGAGCGCGGCGGCGAATGGACATTACGCGCAACCTTTTCTATTGGTTCAGGGGCCCCTCGGGCGGCGGTGATCCCGCGTCCTGTCGTCAGCTTGAGAACAACCTCACGAAGTCCTTCATTAGCATTCTTGAACAGTGTGACCGGCAACTCGTGCTCGGGGGCCTCCTCAAGAAGCTGGGTCTGCGACCGTCCAAGGATGTCGTCTTCTCACTGCAGCGAAAACCCCCTCTTGCGGGTGCAACGAAGAGGAACATCGTTCTCGCGATAACCGGCGGAGAGGGAGAGCAGACCGCGGGACGGCGCAGAATCAACGCGGGCCGCCCGGACGGATGGATATGCGGGAGCAACTGGACGATTCTCATCGAAAGCAAGATCGGGGCAAAGATCACCAAGTCTCAGTTGGACGCTCATGCCAGGGCAGCGGGATGGCGACGTGGCTCGTATCGCCTCCGGAGCTTGACCTGGTCGGAACTCCACCGGATGTGCAAGAACGCCCTGTCCCGGGTTCCCAGCAGAGACAAGACGACGAAATTGCTCTTGGAGCATTGGCTCCCATACTTGGAGTACCAGAACATGGCGGAGTTTGAACGGCTTGAACCGAAGGATTTCGACGTCTTCAACCTCCCAGATGAAGAGCGACGCGCAATGCTCTCGCACATGAGAAGACGATTACACGCGTTTGCCGAACTCGTGGGGACGTGTGCACCGGCGAAGAAGATTGCGCGCCTGTACAAGCAGAAACGACCCGAAGAGTGGAAGTTCGGAGAGCCAAGCGCCACCGGCCGGGGATGTTGGTTCAACATCGGCGGGGATCCGTCGGCTCAAGAGTGGCATGCGACGGTATTCCTGCGCGCGAACGAGATCAGTGTGTGCGTGCTGAACTCGCGCAACCATCTCATAAGAAAGCTCTGTCGATCTGGCGTGGACGTGTTCGCGAACATCATTGACATGACCCGCAAGTGGGACGGCTTCTGCTTGAGTTGCCGTCGAGCGTGGTACGCCAATCCGAATAGCCCGTACAAAGGGCAGAAGATCGGCAGAGCGGACGATCCGCTCGTTGTCATGCCCGCGGCTTTGCCCGAAGGTTCGCTCTACGCCTGTGCGACAATGATAAAAAGCACGCTGGAGCGTTTTCTCCGCGACAAGCGATGGCGAACGGAACTCCAGATCAGACAGGAGATCCCACGTGAGAAGATTGTACGCCTCAGTGCCAAAAGGCAACTCGCCGCGCTCGCGAGGCCGCTCAAGCGCCTGCAACGTGTTCTGAACTTGTTGACGGAAACCTGAGAACCA
Organism: uncultured Planctomycetota bacterium; assembly: GCA_964385685.1. GTDB lineage: Bacteria > Planctomycetota > PUPC01 > PUPC01 > PUPC01 > CAYLQD01. The sequence continues at coordinate 37,273 of CAYLQD010000014.1, forward strand.
GTTCCCCCTGCGCCAATTCGCGCTTGCATTCGGATGTATTCTAGTGTATTCTATATGCATCTGAAGGTTGTCGGCCGATAGGAGGCCAGAAATGTCGAAGACGATCACGCTCCGGCTTGACGAGAAGGTGTATCGCCGCTTCCGCACGCTGGCGGAACGAGATAACCGCCCCATCTCGAACTTCATCGAGACGGCCGCGCTCCGGTTCATCGAAAGCGAGCAGTTCGTCGACGAATTCGAGATGGAGGAGATCCGAAACAACGCCGCCCTGAACCGCAGCCTCAAACGGGGGCTGAAGGACGCGGCGGCGGGGCGCGGCCGGCTTGCCTGACTACCGCATATTCGAGACCGACGAGTTCCTCAAGAAGCTCGCGAAGCTTCCGGCCCGCGATGCGCGCCTCGTCCGCCGCAAGCTCGACGAACAGGTCTACGCCCAACTGAAGAAGGAACCGTTTCTCGGCAGGACGTTCAAGAAGATGCCGGGATACTCGCCGGACATCTGGCGATACCGGATCGGCAAGTTCCGGATGTTCTACGCCGTGGATGAAGAAGCGCGGCGCGTCTGCATCCTGACCATCGACCTCCGCCGAGACGCGTACCGGTAGCGCCGCTCGCTACTCCCCGCGGCCCCAGGTTCTGTCTGAAAACGGCATGTGCGACGCCGGCTCATAGAGCCGGCCTACAAAGAACGCCTCGAAACGCCCGTTTGTAGGCCCGCTCTGTGAGCGGGCGGACACGATCTGGGCTTTTCAGACGGAACCTAGCACTACTACGCTGTTTTCTCTTACCGCAGAGCACGCAGAGGCCGCAGAGAGAAGGACTTGTGGAGTTCGTGGTCCAGCGGCCCCGTTGTCGGCGTCGGCAATTGAGCAAGAGAACGTAACCTGTTGATGTTACTCAAGTTCTCTGCGTTCTCTGCGTCCTCTGCGGTGCAATATTAGCGTTGTCGTGCTAATCGCCGGGCTTGTCGGCTGTGGGGATGGCGTACATCGGCAGGTAGCGGTAGTAGACCTCGAGCGAGAGCGTGGCGAGGGCCGTCGACACGACGCGCCCGCCCTGGCGGTAGGCGCCGTTCGGCGCCCAACTGCCCGCGTGCTCGCCGCCCGTGATCTGCGACGGGAGCAGCGCTCGCCGCATCCGCTCGTTCCACTTCTCCCAGACCGGCCCCTGGTGCTGATAGAGCGCGAGGCAGGCGTAGTACCAATAGTAGTAGTTCGGCCGGCCGCCGCCCGGCATCTCGTCCTCGATGAACTCGGCGGACTCCTTCATCCGCGGGTCGGTGGGCGCGCGGCCCATCAACTGCCAGCAGAACATGGCCTCGGCCGTCATCGCGTGCTTGGCGCCCTTGTCGGTGTATCCGTAGCGGCCCTTGTGCCGGCCAGTCGCGACGCGGTCGAGCCAGAGCTTCGAGCGGTCAAGCGCTTCCTGCGGCACGTCGAGCCCGGCCATGCGGGCGCTCGTCAGCGCCATGATCTGCCAGCCGAAGATCGACGTGTCGCCGTCGGACGAGTCCGGCTTGTAGCGCCAGCCGCCGTGGCGCTTGTTCTGGGCGCGCAGGATGTAGCCGACGGCCCGTTCGAGCGCGGGCCGCAGCGCCTCGTCGCCCGTCAGGCCGTAGGCCTCGGCGAGCGCCATCGTCGCGATGCCCTGGTCGTACATTCCCGCCGCGAGGCCGCCGGTCAGGTCGCCGTCCTTGCCGACCCGGCCCGCGAGCCACTTGACGCCCCGGGCGAGCGGCTCCTGATACGCCGCGTCGTCGCCGCCCTTCTCCGTGTGCTTGACGCCCCAGCCGTAGTAGCAGAGAATGGCGAGCCCGGTCGCGGCGTTGTCGTGAGCCGCGGTGCCGCCGGACTTCTCACACGACCATCGTCCGTCGGGCTCCTGGTGCCGCGTGAACCAGTCGAGCGCGCGCCGCACGCCCGCTTCGCCCTTCGGGTCGGTCCCCAGTCGCGTCAGCAGGGCCGACCGGTTCTCCTTGTCGCGGAGTCGCATGTAGTCCGGGGGCCCTTCGCCACGCCCTTCGAGGGTCGCCACGGCCCGCATCCGCAACATCGCGCGGTCGACCGGCCGGCCGGACGGAAGGCGGTGCGACTCGGCCGCGCCCTCGACGCGCCCGCGCCCGGGCTCCTTGACGACCGGGCCCGGCCCACGGGGGAGCCGGCTCTCCGAAATGCCGGCAGCCGACGCCAGCGCGCCCGCGACCGGTCGATCCGGCCGCCCGAGCGCGATGCCGCCAGCGGGCCCAACCGGCGCCACGGCCACGCCGACGCCCGCCGGCCCACGCCCACGCGGCGCCGCCGATTCGAGGCGCACGCCGGACGGCGCGAACGCGACGCGCCCGGTCCCCCGCGGCCGGCCCTCAGGCCCGCCGAGTGGGGCCGCCGCTTCCGGCGCGGAACGGTCCACTGTTCGCGCCGCGGGATCGCCGACGCGGACGTGTGACGGGGCGACGTCGGCCCGCGCCATTTCGCCGACGGCTCTCAACGCGGATCCCGGCTCGGGCCCGGCCTCGACCCGCGCGCTGCCGCCGACATGCGTGGTCGCAGGGCGCACGCCGACCTCGGCCGCGGTCCCGGCGCCGCGGCGCCGCGGCTGCGCGGTCTCGAGCTTCAGGCCCGACGGTTTGAACCGGACGCGGGCGTCGCGATCTGCCCGCGGCCCAACGGTGTCGATGGCTTCGGCGGCGTCCGGCGCCGCGACCGCCCGCACGGACGGCTGCGCGGCCTGAACGCCGGGCGTCGGAACGTCGGCCCGCGCAACCTGCCCCATCGCGGTCAGCGCCGAGGCGACGTCTTGTGCGGCGGCCGCGCGGGCGCTCGCGCCGCCCCGCGTGCCTGTGGGCGCGACGGCCGGCGAGGTGGCGGGCTGTTCGCTCGGGCGCTTCGGCGCCGCCGACTCGAACGTAACACCCGCCGGCCTGAACGCGACGCGCGAAGTCTCCCGCGCCGCACGCGCCGAGGGCTCGGCCGCCGACTCGCGCAACATGGGCCGCGCGACCGATGCCTCGCTCGCCTGAACGCCGGGCGTCGGAACGTCGGCCCGCGCAACCTGCCCCATCGCGGTCAGCGCCGAGGCGACGTCTTGTGCGGCGGCCGCGCGGGCGCTCGCGCCGCCCCGCGTGCCTGTGGGCGCGACGGCCGGCGAGGTGGCGGGCTGTTCGCTCGGGCGCTTCGGCGCCGCCGACTCGAACGTAACACCCGCCGGCCTGAACGCGACGCGCGAAGTCTCCCGCGCCGCACGCGCCGAGGGCTCGGCCGCCGACTCGCGCAACATGGGCCGCGCGACCGGTGCCTCGCTCGCCTGGACGCCGGGCGTCGGAACGTCGGCCCGCGCCGCGTCGCCCGTCATCGTCATCGCGCCGGCCGCGTCGCTTTCGGCCTGCGCCCGGGCGCTCGCATCGCCCGGCATCCCGGTCGCGGCGACGGTCACCGCCGGCGCCTGTGCCGCGCCCGTGCGTCTCGGCGCGGCCGACTCGAGCCGGACGCTCGGCTGCTTGAATTTCACGCGGTGCGGCGCCCGCGCGGGCGGAGCGCTGGGCGCCTCGACGGTCTCGCCGGCGGGCCGGGCCGCGGGCTGCGCGTCTGCGACCGCGGCCGCCAACGCAAGGTCCGCGCGGGCCATCCGCGCGGCCGAGCGCAGCGAACCCGCCGCCGACCGCTCGACCTTCGCCGACGCGCTCGACTCATCGCCCGCCCGGGCCGGACGGACGGCGACCGGCTCCGCGGCCCGGCTCGTCGGGCGCGGCTGCGCCGATTCCAGTTCCGGCGCGGCGGCGAACCGGAGGCGGGGCGTCGCGCGTTCGGCCGGGGCGGGTCTCGGCGGCTCCGGCTCGCGGCCCGGCGCGGGGGCGGGGCGAGCGGACGCCGCGACGGGCTTCAGGTCGGCGGGCGATGCGGCGTCGGCGGCCGATGCGGCCCGCTCTGGGGGCGGCGTGAACTCACGGTCGATCTCCGGCCTGGCAAACTCGCTCGCCTCGGTCTTCGGCCGGACGTGATTCACGGCGACCTCGACCTCGCGGGCGCGTTCGCGTTTGCGCGAGGGCGCCGGGCGCTCCTCGAGCGTGACCTTCGGAAGCTTGAAACGCACCCGGACGCGCGGCTCCTCGGACGGCCGCGCCCGCTCGGCCGCCTCGCGCACCTCGACCTCGCGCGCGTTCGCCTCCAGCTCGGCGGGATCCACCTTGAACTTCGACTCCGCCATCTTCTGCGGCGAACTCTTCGCGGGCTCGATATCGGGAACCGTCATCGACGGAGCCTTCATCCGCGCCAGCGTCGGCTCGGGCGTCGTGTCCATCGTGCTGACCTGCTCGCGCAGCGCGAGCGCGAGCTTCTCGTTGGCGAGCGCGTTTGCGTCGATGCTGACCTGCATCGGTTCCGCCGCCTCCTCCGTCAGCGTGCGCCCGATCATCCAGACGCTGAGGACGACGAGCAGCATCGCATGCACGCCGACCGATCCGAGCATGCACTTCGCGAGGCGGCCGAGCCGGGGGTCGTCGGCCACGCGCCGGTACCAGCCGACGAGCAGAACGAGCGCGGCGATCCCGAGGACGAGCCCGATCAGCCACCACTTGACCCGGCCGAGGAAGGCCATGATCGCGGTGAGGACGAAGGCGTCGTGGACAGGCTGGACCTCGCGGGCGACGGTGTGGTAGAGGAGCATCGGCTGGTGCTCGCCCACCGCGCGGCTCGAGGCGAAGACGAGTTCGAACCCGTGGCTGGCGAGCGAGGGGTCGGTGTCGTGCGCGGGCGAGTTGACGTGCGGGCCGAGGTTGCCGGGCCGCCCGATTTCGCCGTGCAGGATCCGCGCGCGATACAGGTCGAGGTCGCCCTGCCCGCCGGACCGGTCGGAGCTGAAGTAGACGTAGTCGCCGTGCTGGGTGAACTCGGGCGCGCGATCGTTCGCATCGGAGCACAGCTCGGGCACGCGGCGGGCGGTGAGCGGGACGAGCTTCCGCGGGAGCCGCGGCTTCCGCTTCTTCGTGACGACCTTTTTCGTTGTCTTCTTGAGCGCGGGCGGCCCGCGGCCCTTGACGTTGTACATCGGGAGGTAGCGGTAGTAGACTTCGAGCGAGAGCGCCGCCATCGCGGTCGCGATGACGCGCCCGTACGAGCTGGCGTAGGTCCCGCCGCGCCACGTGCCCGTCTCGGCGCCCTTCGTTCCCTGAAGCTCCAGGAGGAGCGGCTTGACGGAGCGGTTCCACTTCCGCCATTGCGTCCCCTGCTGCTGATGGAGCGCGAGCGAGCCGTAGTAGATGAGGTAGAGGTTCGGGCTCTTGGTGCCGGGCTTCGGGGCGAGCGAGGCGATGTAGGCGGCCGACTCTTTCTGCCGCGCCTCGCGGCGCGCGGCGCCGATGAGCTGGCGGACGAACATCCCCTCGGCCGTCATGGGCCCGCTCTTGCCGGGGCCGGTGTAGCCGTAGAGGCCTTTGTGCTTGCCGCCGCCCGCGCGGTCCATCCACTTCGCGGCGAGCGTGAAGCTCGCGTCCGGCACGTCGATACCCGCGTTGCGGGCGCTCCAGAGCGCCATGACCTGCCAGCCGACGACGGACGTGTCGCAGTCGGTCGAGGTGGGCAGGTATCGCCAGCCGCCGAGCGACTTGTGCTGCGCCTTGACGATGAAGGCGGTCGCCTGCTTGAGCGGCTCGAGCAGCGCGGGGTCCCTGGTCAGTTCGTAGGCCTCGGCGAGCGCGATCGTCGCGATGCCCTGGTCGTACATTCCGTTGCTGAGCCCGGCGGTCAGGTCGCCGTTCTTGCCGGCGCGCCCGGCGAGCCACGTGACGGCCTTGGCGAGGGGCTCCCGGTACGGCCCCTCGGCGTCGTGGCGCGCGCCCCAGCCGAGCAAGCTGAGGATGGCGAACCCGGTGGCGGCGTTGTCGTGTCCGGCCTGGCCGCCGTGCCGGGCGCACGACCAGCGGCCGTCGGGCTCCTGATTCTTGACGAGCCAGTGGAGCCCGGCCTCGACGGCCTTCTCCGTCTCGGGGCTGCCGCCGAGCTTCACGATGACTTCCTGCCGGAACGACTGATCGCGCAGCGGATTGGCGCGCGCGGGCACGATGACGTTCTCGGCGGCGAACAGGTCGAAGTCGCCCTCGGCCCGCTCGACCATGACGGCCCGCCACATCTCGCGGCGCGCGATCTCCGTGATCTCCGGGTCCTTCGGGCGGTTGGACGCGAAGATCAGCTCCCCCTCGTCGGGCGAGAGCGCGGGATCGCACTCGTCGAACTCGCTGTTGATCTTCTTGCCGAGGTTGACGGGCTTCGGCCAGCGGCCGGCGTGCCGGTGGCTGGAGTAGATGTCGTAGCCGCCGCGGCCGCCGCGCCGGTTCGAGTGGAAGTAGATGCGTTTGCCGTCGCGGCTGAGGGTCGGGGCGAGTTCGTCGGCGGTGGTGTTGAGGGTCGTCAGCGGGGCCGGATCGGTCCACGTGTAGCCGTCGAAGCGCGTGATGAAGAGGTCGGCGTCTTTCTTCTTCGGGGGCCGGCGCGAGAAGACGAGCACGGTGCCCGTCTCGGAGAGGCCGCAGCCGACGTTGTGGAACGCGTCGTTGACCTTGCCGCCGAAGAGGCGGATCGATTCCCAGGCGGCGTGCCGGACGGCGGGGTCGCTCTCGCGCAGGTAGAGGTCGCCGCCGTCGCTGTAAGCGGTCCAGAGCCCGGGCGCGGTCAGGATGAAGAGGATGATGGCGAGGACGCACACGACGGCGATGGCCGTGACGCCGAGGACGATCCGCCGCCTGCGACGTGGGCTGCGTTCGACCGCGGGATCCTCTTTCTTGCTGCCTGCCATCGGGGGCTGCCCCTTTCACGTCCGTCCCGGCGCTCACTTCAGCGGCCGGCGCTCATAGGCAATGTTGGCTTTCCGAATTCCGGCGTCGTAACAAGCCGTGACCGCGGCCGCGACTTGGCCGTGAAAAGCCATCCGGTCTCCGCGGAGGAGTACTTTCTGGTTGACGTTCTCGCGGGCCGCCGCAGCGACGGTCTCTTGAAGTTGCGCGAGCGTCATGGGGCGATTCGCCACGATGTACAGGGGGTCGCCTTCCTGGCGCCCCTCGGCCGAGCGGACGTTGATGACGATGAGCTTCGTCGCCGCACTCAGCGAGCGCGGGCCGCTCGAGTCCGGCAGCTCGACCTCCCTGTCGATTTCCTCCCGTGTGAACTCGGTCGTGGCCATGAAGAAGATGATGAGGATGAACATCACGTCGAGGAGCGACGAGATGTTGATGATGGCGCCCTCGGGCTCTTCTTCCCGGCGGATCCTCATTCGGCCGGGCCCTCGGCGTCGTGGGCGGGGTCGCTGTCGCCGTTGTAGGCGGTGTATTGCAGCAGCTCGATCGCCTGCTCGTCGATGCTGTCGACAAGCAAGTCGACACGGCTGCAGAAGATCTGATAGATAATCAGGACGGGGATGGCGAGGGTGAGGCCGGCGGCGGTCGTGACGAGCGCCTCGTAGATGCCAACGGCGAGCGCGTCGGCTTTCTTGACGCCGAGGGCCGAGGCCGTCTGGAAGGCGGTGATCATGCCGTAGACGGTCCCGAGCAGCCCGAGCAGCGGGGAGACGGTCGCGATGGTCGACAGCGGCCGCACGCTGCGCTTGAGCTTGTAGACCTCGCGCGAGCCGGCGTCTTCGATGGCCTTCTCCATCGCCGCCGCCCCGGCGCGCATCCGGCGGATGCCCGCCTTGAAGATATTGCTGACCGTGCACGGGCGCAGGTCGCAGTAGCGCACGCCGACCGTGACGCTGTCGTCGGCGTCGTGCAGGGCCTTCATCAGCCCGTCGAGGAAGTCGGGCGGGATGACGTTTTCGCGGCGCAAGCTGATGCCGCGCTCGATCGCGATCGCGAGCGCCAGGATCGAGCAGATCGCGATGGGGATCATGACCCAGCCGCCCTTGAGGATGAGGTCGAACAAGCTGGCGGGCTCATCGACCTCCGGCTCCGCCGCCTCCTCCTTCCCGGTCTCGGGCTCGGGCTCCGCCTTGGGGGCGTCGGCGCCGGCCGCGGGCGCTTTCTCCTGCGCGAACGCTCCGCTCGCAACGAGAAGCAGCATCACGACGGCCGCCATCAGCAGCAACTTCGCGGTTGGTCTCGCTCGCAGCATAGGGTCCTCTCGACTCACTCGTTGGCCCCGAGTTTCTTCAACAGGTTCTCGGCGACGTCGGCCGCCGCGGTCTTCGGGAACCGCTTCTTCACCTCGCGGTAGCGCTCGGCGGCCTCTTTCTTCTTGCCCTGCGCCTCGAGCACGCGGCCCAGCTCGAGCACCGCCTTGCTCGTCCACTTCGGAAATCCGTAACGCGTCTCGACGATGACCAGCTCGGGGATGGCCGCGTCGTACTGCTCGGTCACGAAGAGGCACTCGCCGATCTGGAACTGGCACCGGGCGCTGATCTCGTCGACCTGCCGGCGTGCGGTGACCTTGCGATAGACGGGGATGGCCTTCGCGTGCTCGCCCTGGTTTTCGAGCGCCCAGCCGAGCGAGAACTGCGCGTCGGTGAGATACTTGCTCTTCGGATACGTCTCGAGGAACAGCTCGGCGCTCGCCTGGCTCCCCTCCCATTTCTCGTTGAGCGCCTCACACTGGGCGCGGCGCAGCAGGGCGGCCTCGTGCACGGCCGTCTTGCCGGCGGCGACCGCTTTCGTGAAGTGCTCGAGCGCGGGGCCGTGCTCGCGGAGCTTCATCCGCGCCTCCCCCGCCTGGAAGAGGGCCGACGGCACGAACGTGTTCTTGTGCTTCGACGCCAGCAGGGTCTCGAACGTGACGGCCGCCTTGCCATGCTCCGCCAGCCGGAACCGGCACCAGCCGAGCACGTAGAGCGCCCGGTTCCGGAGCGGGCTGTCGGGAACGGCGTCCGTCTTCGGCCCGAGCAGCGCCGCCAGGCGCGTCGCGATCTGCGTGTACGTCTTCTTCGCGGCCGCCTTCGCCTCGGGCTTCACCACCGGGAGCTTCTGCTGCCGCTCGAACTCCAGTTCGCTCAGCTCGACCGTCACGTCGCCGGCGAGCGCGCTCTTGGGGAACGTCGCGAGGAACGACGCATAGAGCTTGGCGGCCGCGTCGGCCTCGCCCGCCGACCGCCTGCACCACGCCTGCCAGTAGAGCGCCTTGTCCGCCTTCTCGCTCTTGGGATAGGTCGTCAGGACGGTCACGAACTGCGGGACGGCCTTCGCGTAGAGCTTCTGCCGCGCGAGGGCGAGCCCCTTGTAGTAGACGGCCTGGTCCTTCTTCGCGTAGGCGGGGTAGTTCGCGAGCAGGCCGGTGAGGATCGTGTCGGCCTCCTCGTGCTCGCCGGCCCGGATGAGGAGGATGGCGTGCTGGAGGGCGGCGTCGGCGGCGAACGGATGCTTCGGGTGCCCGGCCATCGCGGCGAACCGCGCGGCGGCTTCGGTGTCGTTCTTCTCGGTCAGCGCGATCCAGCCGAGGTAGTACTGCGCGGCGGGCGGGCCGTCGGCCCCGACCTTGAGCAGCGTCTCCTTCGCGGCCGCGTATTCCTTGGCCTCATACTGGAGCCGGCCAAGCTCGATGAGCGCCTCCTGCGTGTGGCGGCTCTTGGGGAACGTCTCGACGAGCCGGCCGAGGATCGCGGCCGCCTTCGCCGGCTGCTTCTGGTGCTGGTAGGCGAGCGAGAGGTTGTACATCGCCGTGTCGACGTTCGGCTGCCTGGGCTTCTCGCCGACGAACTTCTCGAGCGCGGGCACGGCCTGGTCCCACGCGTCGAGCCGGAAGTGGCACGCGCCGGCCATGTACCAGATCTGGTCGAAGACGGCGTCGGCCTGGGGCCCCTTGAGCAGCGGGCCGAGCTTTTCGAGGCACGCCTGCCAGTTCTGCTTCGCGTAGTGGGTCTGCGCCATGCGAAAGAGCGCGATCCGGCCGCGGCGGTGGTCCGGATTGGCGGCCAGGACCTTCTCGTAGACGGGCAGCGCCGCGTCGGGCGTGCCGAGGAACGTCATGTTCTCGGCCTTGATAAACAGGATCTGGCCGGCCTCGGGGTGCTTGGGGTGGGCGGCGACGAATGCGTCGCACAGCTTCAAGCTCTCGGCGTACTGCGTGTCGCGGTGCAGGCAGAAGGCCTGGAGCCGGAGGGCCTCGGTCGCGAGCGCGTCGTCAGCGCCGGCCCGCGCGGCGCCGTAGGCCGCCGCGGCCGCCTTGAACTTGTCCTGGCCCATCTGCGCCATCGCCAGCTCGTATTGGAGGTCGCGCAGGACGGGGTCCTTGGCGAGCGCCGTCACGGCCGGCGTCAGGAGCGCCTCGACGTCGGCGTGCTTGTTCTGCCGGGCGTAGGTCCGGGCGAGCCAGAGGGTCGCCGGCCCGGCGACTCCCTTGGCCTCGAGCAGCGGCTCGAGAGCCGCCTCCGCCTTCGCGTGGTCCTTCGCCTCGAGATACGCCCGCCCGAGATACAGGTTGGCCCGCGGGAGCGAGCCGCTCTTCGGATGCTTCGCGACGAACTCGGTCAGCTCGGCGACGGCCTTGTCGTATGCCTTGAGCCGGAACTGCGTGATGCCGAGCGTGAGGTGCGCGTGCTCGCTGAAGATGCCGCGGTCCGTCTTGGCGGCGGCCTCATAGAGCGCGGCCGCGTCGGCCAGCTTCTTCGTGCTCCAGCGGCACTCGGCCAGGAAATAGGTGCTGCGATGCTTGAGCGACGGGTCGGCGGTCTCCTTGAGAAGCTTGGTGAGAATGGCGTCGGCCTCGTCGTAGCGCTCGAGCCACCGGCGCGCGACGGCTCCCTGATAGCGGGCCTCCGGCGCGTGCGACGAGTCGGGCGCGGCCTTGAGGAGCGCGTCGGTCACCTCGACGACGCGGGCCCACTTGTCCTGCAGGTAGAGCGCCTGGGCGAGGCCGGCGGTGGCGTCGAGCTTCTGCGCCGGATCCTTCCCGTTCTTGGCCGTCCACGCGAACGCCTTCTCCGCCTTGGCGAAATCGTCGAGCCCCAGCAGGCACGCGCCCCAGAAGTTGTGGAGCAGTTCCTGGTCCTTGACGGCCGGCTTCTGCGCCAGCTCGGCGAAGAGCGCGGCCGCCTTCTGGGCGTCGGCCCGGTGCTTGGCGCGCCCGGCGGCATCGTAGTTGTAGAAGCGGCTATAGGTGGCGATGGCGAGCCCCCACTTGGCGAGCGGGGCCTTGGCGTGTTCGGGGCTGGCCTCGAGGAACGCCTCGTATTGCGCGATCGCGGCGGTGTAGAGGTGCCGCTTGCAGAGCGCGTTCCCGTTGTAGTACGGGATCAATGCCGGGTCGTCGGCCGCCGCGTCATCCTGAGCCGCCGCCGCGTCTTCCTGGGCGACCGCCGCGTCGTCCTGGGCGACCGCCGCGTCTTCCTGAGCGACCACCGCGTCATCCTGGGCGACCGCCGCGTCTTCCTGAGCGACCACCGCGGCCGGCCCGCCGCCGAAGATCGCAAGCGCCAGCAACACCGTCAGCCACCGTCTGTGTCTCGGTCTCACGCAAGAGCCTCCATGATTCGTTCACGCCGGAGCATCCGTGCCCTCGGGCTCGACGTTTCCCGCACGCAGGCATCGGCGAGAACCTGCCGAGCCGCCGTCCTATCTCGTGCAAGTTAGCGGGCGCGAGGGCGATTGCAAGCGGCCCACATCTTTTTACATGGTACGCCTGTAGCCCCGACAAGCCGGGTAAGACATTATACCCCGTCGCCGTCGCGCCGGAACGGGTTTGTTCGGCGTGCCGCGGCCCGGTCAGAGCACGGAGCTTGCCCGCCCCGGGCGGGAGCGCACACGGCATGAACCACTAAGACACCAAGACACGAAACAGCACGGCCCTTCTTGACGCAGCCTGCCCTGAGCGAAGTCGAAGGGATTCCGCAGATAGCACGGATTGTGAGAGGCCTGCTCACAATGTGGCACAGCCGCCCTCGGCTGTGAATCTCATGGCACCACAGCCGAGGCGGCTGTGCCACATTAACGGCTATGCCACATTAGCAGCTTCCGCCGTCATGGACGGCGGCTACAGATCGCGATCCGACGGCGCCCGCGAACGGCTTGACCCAACCGACGTTCTGTCGTAAGCTACGTCGGCAATGCGGCGGGGGCATCATCGGGGGCACGCCTCACATGGCCAAGAAGCCGACGAAGAAGAAGTCCGCGAAGAAAGCGACGAAGAAGAAGGCAGCGAAGAAGAAGGCGACGGGCCGCAAGAAACGCTCGGCCGTCGTCGACACCGGCGTCGTCTACTGCGGCGACAACCTCGACCAGTTGCGGAAGCTCCCCGACGGTTGTGTCGATCTCGTCTACATCGATCCGCCGTTCAACTCGAACCGCAACTACGAGGTCTTCTGGGGCGAGACGAAGGAGAGGCGGTCGTTCGCCGACCGCCACGCCAGCACGCAGGCCTACATCGACTTCATGCGGCCGCGGTGCGTCGAGCTCGCCCGCGTCCTCAAGAAGACCGGCAGCTTCTACTACCGGTACTCCGGAGACGCGTTACCTACTTCTGCCTTGAAGGCCACGGCTGATGCCAGCCGTTGGAGGAGGCACTGGAGATGAAGCAAGCCACAGATTACCCAACTCGCGACAGCTCGCTTGTCGGTGCCGCGGGGGTACATGCCGTTGTGGCCGAACTCAGCCTGCGTGGCCTCATCGCCCTGCCCACGATTCGTAACACAGCCGGTGTTGATGTCATCGTCGCGAATAAAGCCGGAACGTGGCACGCGAATCTACAAGTCAAGACATCCCGAAGCCGTGTGGCCTTTTGGCCCATCGGAACGAAGTACGCGGAATGGCGGGGTCCCCACAATTTCTACGTTTTCCTGCGTTTCAACAAGAGACTCGGACAGTTCGAGATCTTCCTGGAGTCTTCGGCCAAGGTTGCGAAGAATTGTGCGGCCGGTGTCAAGAGAGACAGGGAGAAGGGGTTGAGGCAATGGACACCATGCTTCTACCCCCGCGACGGGTTTGAGCAACTCAAGGCCCAATGGGAAGAATTCGGGAGGAGCGGCGAGGACGGCGCGGCAAGGTAGAGCGTGGCTTGGGACAGGACTGTGTGCCTGTCACACTGAGGACTCGTATCGACCTTGCGGGCAATGGGGTACGAACGTCGGCGTGAAAGTGACGTGGCGGGGGAGCGGCGGATTGTATGATGGTCCCGCGGAACGGACAAGAGGATCGAGCGGTTTCCTCTTGTCGCCTTCGGCGACCCCGACGGAGTCGGGGCCACCCTGCGAGCGGAGCCCGCTTTGGAGTGCGGCGGCTTGACGCCGCTTTGACTTCGCACGGAGTGCGAAGTACACCAGAGAACCGGGATCAGCGTGGTGCGTACCGAGCTGCGTGAGGTCTTTCGCTTTGGTGGCCTCTCGGCCAAAGCGGTCTCAAGCGACCGCACTCCATAGAACACCGTCGCAACCCTCGTAGGAACACCTTCGCAGGAGAAGCGGCCCGAGCGGACAAGAGGCGCAAGCGATTTCCTCCTGCCGCCTTGCCCGACCCGGACGCGACGGAGCGCGTCCCCATTCTTTATTAGGGACAGTCACCTATTTCGGCGCGGGAGAATGGGCTGCTTCGGGGCCACCCTGCGGCCGGATCGTCGGTGCCCCCTACAGGGCTTGGCTGGGTTAGATACCATTATGCCCAGGGCGTTGCCCTGGGCTACCGTATGACGCCCCTTCGGGGCTGGCGAATTGAACGAACTGACGAGCCGCGAAGCGGCGTCATGGAACAGCCTGGGGCAACGCCTTCTTCTGTCGGAGAGGCGCACTTCCGCATCAGCCGCGAAGCGGCGTCATGGGACAGCCTGGGGCAACGCCCCAGGAAACGTAACCGTGAAACGTGCCCGAGCCCTGTAGGGGCGACATCGGTCCCGCGTCGGTCTAATCCCACACATATCGTTCGTCGTACGCCACCCGGTACCGTTTCAGCAGTGTCCCAAACTCCTCTCTGAAATCGTGCGTCTTGTGGTGTTCCTTCTGACGTGCGATGTACCGCCGCGCCGCGGCCAACTGCGACTGGCCGATGGAGAACGCGCCGTAGCCCCGCTGCCAGGAGAACGACCGGTACGGCGCGCCCTTCGTCTTCATCCACTTGGATGAGCGCTTCTTGATTTCTTCGAGGAGGTCGCTGACGCTTATCGTCCGTGAAAGCGTGCAGGCAAGATGAACGTGGTCGGCGGTGCCGCCAATCTCGTGGGCAGGGCAGTCGCAGGCGCGGCAGACAGACGCGAGGTAGCGATACAGCTCGGGCTCGATGTCCGGGCGGATGAGCGGGCGGCGCTCCTTTGTGCTGAACACGATATGGAGGAGGATGTTCGACAGGGATTGTGGCATGGGGGCTCCTATTCCGCCCCTACAGGGCTTGGCTGGGTTGGGCGCCATTATACCCAGGGCGTTGCCCTGGGCTATCACATTCCGCCGCTTCGCGGCTGATCAGCTTGGTGCATGACGTGGATGATACGCGAAGAAACAGGTACGGCGAATACTACACGAAGAAGAACCCGCTTCGGCTGGAGAAGCTGAAAAAAAAGCCGGAGATATAGGAGCCAGCGGCCGCAGCCACCTGCCCACACGGCGTGAAGCCGAGTTTCATCTCCGGTCTATGTTGAGAATAGACCCAATTCACGCTGATGTCAAGCTCCGGTCATCCGGTTTTTTCCGGGGCCGCGCTACCGATCTTCTTTGGGCTCGAACCGAATCCCGTTGTCGCCGGGGAACGGCACGCGGTGATCGTGCTCGCCGGAAAGGATTTCGAGGGGGATCCCGTCCGGGAAGGCCTCGCACGTGCCGTTGTGGTGACTGTGCTTGCAGTTCACGCATTGCGGCTCGCCGGCCAGTGATTCGACGGCCTCTTCCCAGGCGCGTTGCTGCTCCGGAGTCAGGTCGTCGTCAGGCATTCGGCGCTTCCTCGTGTGGGTGTTGGGCTATGTTATCACAGCCGAGGGCGGCTGTGCCACATTTCACGGCCCAAGCTCGCGACAGGCGAACCGGTCGCGGCCTCGTCTTTGGGTGGCCCGGACTCCGTCCGGGTCCGCGGAGCGGACAAGAGGCCGAAGCGATTTCCTCTTGTCGCCTTCGGCGACCCCGACACAGTCGGGGCCACCCTCCGGGCGGGGCGCCGTTGGCCCGTATTCGGGGGCGCGGGGCTGACAGCGGACGGAAGTAGCTCGGCGGGCTCCTGATGCGGCCCGCAGCCAAGAAAGGCCACACATTTCGTGCTGCCGCATCTCCCCATATGACAATGCATTACGCCGATACGCCCTGATTGTGTGTGGTGTTTATTTTCGCGCGCGGCTTGCGCTTCGGGCGTTTGTGGTGTAGAGAAGAGGCGGGGATGGTTTGTCGATAACCAACCGCAACGGCTTTTCGCCGCTGAGAAAAGCACTCACCACGGAGGCACGGAGGACGGCAGGAGGGTAACCACGAAGACACAAAGACACGAAGAAGCCAAATATCGGCGGAAAGGATCTTTCCGCCGCTTTG
>CAYLQD010000015.1:0-49464 GCA_964385685.1 uncultured Planctomycetota bacterium
ACCCCCACGCCGGGATCGGGATGTTGACACGGAACGTCTCCGCGCCCATCACCTGTGCGCCCTTCTTGTGCGCCGACGCCCGCGTGCCCCGCACCCCGCGGACGCAGCCGGTGAACCGCCGCGGCTCCAGGCCCTCGTACTCAATCCACTCGTCGTCGATCTTGACGACCTGCTGCCCCGGGTTCCCGACGACGAACGGCTTGGTGCTCTCGACCTCGATGACGCCCGCGTCCTTCGGGATGTCGGCCGACAGATGCGCCAGCCGCCGCGCGCCCGAGAGCGGGATCGTCGACACGATGACGGTGATGTACGGCGGGACGGAGTCGGCCTCGACCCAGTATCGCTGGAGCGCGGCCGCCTGCCGCTCGGCCTCCTCGTCCGGGTCGCCGCCGCGCACGTACTGGTTCTGGAACTCGCAGCCGAAATACACGACGCCCTTCGCGAGCGGGGTCACGTTCTCAGTATCGTCGGACCCGAACGGTCGCTGGGCCCGGAAGAGTGTCTCGTCGGAGACGTAGTAGAGGATCTGTTCGAGCCCGCGCTGCGATCGCACGAAATCCAGTTGTTGCCGGTTCTGCGGGGGGCCGTAGTCCGACACCAGTTCAATCCTTGTTTCGCATTGCTTCGGCGACGCGGCGAACCGGAAGACGGGCGGCATCGGATCGTTCATCCCCGCCTCCAGGAGCTTCACGTTCGCCGTCCGTCCGGCCACGGGCTCGACGCGGATCCGCACCGTGACGTTCTTCGCGCCCGAGACCGCGCCGCTGATGTCGACGCTCCGCGTGACCGTCATCGCGCGCGCGCCGCTCTCGAACGACCAGGCCCGCGCGAACGCGCCCCCATCCTTCGCCGCCTCGACGATCACGTCGCACGTCGGCTCGCCGTCGCCCGACTCCAAGAGTGTGATCCGCGGCTGCACGACCGCCGTCTCCACCTCGAACGGCAGCTCGAACTTGTACTCGATCCACGCGGGCTGGCTGGCGTCCGCCACCTCCAGCCGCGAGGTGTAGTAGATGATGTGACCAACCACAAATAGCCCTTCGGCCAGCGACATGTTGTCGCTCGCGAACGCAACCGCGTCGTCGTCGGCCGCCGTGTAGGCCGGGTCGAAGAGCGAATCGACCTGGAACGTCCACGCCTCCGGCATCGGCGGGTTGTGCGGGTAGAGCGTCGCGACGTCGCGCGTGATGCGGTCGAAGATGAACTGCGCCCGCTCGTAGGCGCCGCGCCGCATCTCGCCACTGCGCCACGTCGTCATCCCGCTCGACAGGAGCTGGACGAGCGCCCAGCCGAGGATCGACAGGATGCCCATCGCGACGAGCAGCTCGATCAGCGTGAAGCCGCGGCGGCGATTGCGATTAGGGAGTCCCAACAAGACAGTGGGGCGGACATTCTTGTCCGCCATCGGGCAGGCCCCGCCGGCAACGGCGGACGGAATGCCTGCCCCCACCTGGGTGCGGGGATTACGATTAGGCCCGCCAGGAATCCGGCGGGCAAGATTACGATTACGAAGAAGAACCATCAGTAATCCAGGACCTCGCTTTCGATGATGCGCGGGCCGGCCTGGTAGCCGACGCTCAGCGACTTCAGCACGGGCAGGTCCCATGTCGTCAGGTCGTAGCCCGGCTTGAACTTGAAGAACACGCGGATCGTGATCGTGTCGCCGGCGGCGCCGATCGCGTTGTCGCCGTCCTGCTCTTTGGGCGCGTCGAACTTCCAGACGACGCGTCCGCTATCCTCGTCGACGTCGCCCCACGGCACGGGCACGCCCGTCCGCCACGCGGGCGACTCGCCGACGCGCGCCAGCACGATGACGTCGGTATTGTCGGGGACCTCCTCGGTCCAGTCGACCCAGAGCCACCGGGCGCCGCGGGCCGTCTTCGTTGCCTCGAAGAAGACGAGGTCGGCGTCGTCCGCGTGCGGCGCGTAGACGCGTTCGGTCTCGCTCCCGCTCTCGACCGTGATGGCGAGCGGCATCCGGTCGTGGACCCAGGGCCGGACGAGCCGCGCGATCCGCTGCGGGTCGCGGTAGGCGGCCGTCTGCGTCGCCGACGTGTCGCGCAGGTCGTCGAACGCGGCGAGCCCGCTGAGGTCGATGGGCGTCGTGCCGAACCGCCCGCGGAACCGCCGCACCCCGCAGAGATACTGCTGCTTCCGCGGCGGGTTCGAGCCGGCGATCGCCGACTCGGCCTTGTGCGTGTAGTAGATGATCTCGCGCACGCCGGCCGCGTCGGTGATCTCGATGTAGCCGAGGTCGGGGAAGTGCGAGGCGTTCTCGACCGGGATCCGCGTGCCCTCGGTCGGCTGCGCGGCCGCGAGGTCCTCGCCGACCGGCGGGCCCGTGATGATGGCGACCGGGCGGCTCGGCATCGGCATCAGCCGCGAGCCGGTCGGATGGTCGGACCGCGCGGTGCCGAGCGCCCGCGCGCCGCTCGGGGCGCCGCGCTGGAGCACCGTCAGGGCGACGGTCCGCGCCGTCAGCGTCGGATAGAGCGTCCCGCCCTCGCCGTCGTCGGCGGGCAGGTGGTCGAGCGGCGTCCCGCCGCCGCCCTTGTGCGTGTCGTACAGGTGCCGGCCCGCCGCGTCGCAGTGGAACGTGTACTGGCCCGCGCCCGGTTCCGCCGGCTCGATGCGCGTGTACCGCACGAACTCCCTCGACTCGCTCGTGACCCACGAGCCCTCGACCGTGATGTCCTCGAACGTCCAGACGCCCGTGTCCGGGTCCTGCGTGCCGTGCGCGTCCACGAACTCCTGCGTCACATGCCCCTCGGCGATCAGCCAGTCGAGCAGTTCCTGGCTGATGCTCCCGAGCGAGCGGACGCTGTCGTCGGCCTTCGTGCGCGAATATGATGTGATGACGAGGTAGCCGCCGTGCGGGTTGAAGCCCGCCGCGACCGGGTCTGCTTCGACGCCCTGGCGCGTCCACACGATGTTGCCCGTCGCCGGGACGCCGGCGTCACCGCCGACGGTTGTCGTGGCGCTCTGCGAGACGGCGCCGCGCGTCTCGTCGTGCGCGATATTGTGCGGATAGCGCACCTTGTAGACGAACGCCTCGTCGTCGATCTTGATCTGCCCGACGAGCGGCCACGAATCGACGCCGAACTCGCCGTTCCACGCCCACGGCGTCCCGCCCTCGAGGAATTCGTCGAGCGAGCCGATGAGGAGGTCGAACCCGCCGGTGGCGGAGCCGTTGACCGACTCCTTGATCCGTGCCGCCGGGCCCGCGTCGTGCTCGAGGAGATGGACCGAGCCGATCGTCGCGTCGGCCCGCCTGCCCGCGCCCGAGACCGGCCCGCCGATGGACACGAACCGGTTCGGCGTGTAGCGGCCGGACGGGAACTTGATGAAGCCCGCGTTTCGCGCCGTCGAGCCCTTCTTGATGTAGAGGTCGTGCGTGCCGGGGATCGTCCCGGTGAAGCCGACGAGCGTCGCGGCGCCCGCGACCGCGTGCTTGATGACCGCTTCCTTGTGGTCGCTCGGGTCGAGCCCGTCGTGGCGGATGGTGACGCGGTCGCCCGCGCCCGGCCGGCCGCCGGTCGTGACCTGATAGACGGGTCGCACGGGCGCGTCTTCGCTGTGCGCCGCGGGCTCGGTCCCGCCGGCGCCCCGCATCGAGATCGGCTGCACGCTGTCGACCTGGGGGAAGGCCGCCCGCACGTTCACGAGGAACGTCGTCTCGGCCCGGTGCGTGTAGCTGATCCACTCGTCGTCGACCTGGACGACGCAGGTGCCCGGGTCGAGCCCCGAGAGCCCGAAGTAATCGACGACCTCCCGCGGCACGTGGAGGACTTGGGGCATCGGGTAGCTCGCGTTGTCGCTCACCTCGATCGAGACGCACGCGACGTCGGCCCCGGCGGCGTGGTCGGTCGGCTCGGTCTCGAACCTCGTCGCGAGGTTGTCGCCGAAGTCGCGCCCACGGGCGGCGGCCCCGTCGCCGAGCACCAGCTCGTAGTACGTCTCGATCACGTTGTCGTCCGAGTCCTTGACCTCGACGAGCCGCCAGTCGGTGTGCTTGATGATCTCTCCGTCGATCCCGACGTAGCCGCGCTTGGGGAGGGTGGTCGCGTCGGGCACCTGGATGACGGTCGCGGCGGCGCTGAGCGCCCCGCGCAGCGTCGCGACCCGGTTCGTGCCGACCGGGCGGGCGAGCGTCGCCCCGCCGCGATGGACCTTGTTGAACTCGCTCTTCCGCGTGCTCGCGTCCTGGTTGACGAACTTGCAGAGCCCGTAGCCGTAGACGCTCTTCGGCGACGACGTGCCCGGCTGCGTGCCGCGGACGCCGCCCGGCTCGCCCTGCTGCGTCAGGTAGTTGCCGACGCGCGCGATCCACTTCTCGTCCGCGAGCGCCGGGCTGGCCGTGTCCTCCGCCTCGCCCCCGCTCGGGTCGTACGACCCGATGAGCTTTCCGTCGAGCAGCAGCGCCATCCGGCCGATGTCCATCCCGCTCCAGACCGCTTCGATCCGGTGCCACGCGTTGCGCTCGAAGCGCGACTGGCCGACAGTCGCGCGGACCTCGGCCGAGCGCGGCTCGAGCGCCGAGTCGGCGATGCGGAAGATGAGCTTGCCCTGCGCGTACGAGAGCCGGATGCGGTCGCGGTGCTCGGTCGAGTCGGCCGGGCCGGTGTCGAAGAAGATGTGCTCGCCGCCGTAGTTGAAGAACCCGCTCGGGCGGACCCAGATGATGAGCGAGCGGGTGTCATCGTTGTCGACGTCGATGCCCGTGGGCTGCGCGAAGCAGCGGAACGACGTGTCGCCCGTGATGAACAGCCCGGGCTGGCCGTCGCGGTAGAGGTCCTCGCCCGGTGTGAACGCCGTGCCCGGCGCCGCGGGGCCGTAGACGAGGCGGGGACTGCTCCAGTTTGTTGCGCCGAACAGCGTCGGGCCTCTGAACGTCCAGCCGTCGCCGGGCTCGTGCAATGGAGCAAGTGCAACGCGGGCGTCATCGTCCGCCGAGGGTGCGACGTCAAAGAGGAACGACGCGCCCGGGCGCGTGATCAAGTCCTTGGATCTGGACACGAGGTGCGCAAGGGGTGACCACGCTGTCCGTCCCGCCATCGCTCGGTCGAGCGCCTCCTGCGAATCGATTGTCCAGGCGCCCGGCTGGCCGCGGTCGAGAGCGACGGCGCGGCGGACACGCGTCCGCTGGACCTCGTTGCCGGCGGGGTCGTTCACCACCCCGACGGCCTCGACCGTATAGCGCGCCGAGGGACCGAAGCACAGCCCCGTCGCGTCAAAGAGCACCGTGAGAATGTTGGGGTTCTTCGCGCATGCGACGATGGCCGCGCGGTCGCGCTCTTCGAGGTCGCCGTCGGCGACCGCCTCACGGAGGCGCGCGTCGAACGCCGCCAGGTCCGGCACGACCAGGGCGACCGTCTCGCCGCTCTTCGGCATTCCCGCGATGCCCGTGCAGCCCTCAAGCCGGTTGCCGTCCCGGCTCGCGTAGCGGATCACGTCGCCGCGGATCATCACGTGGCCGGAGTCGGGGAACCTCGATGCGTCGTCGACGATGAGTGTCTCGTTCTCGGCGTCCATCTGTAGTGTCGCGCGGAACCGCTTGAGCAGGCCGTCCACGGCCGTCGGATCATACGTCTCGCGGACGTACGAGAACCGGCCCGTCTGGAACGTGAACTTGTCGCCGACGGCAAAATCGATCGGGCCGTTACAGAGCATCCACAGGAAGTCCGTGGTCCCCAACGAGGACCAGAAACCGAGTTTGTCCGGCTCCTCGGCGAATTCGATGGTTACCCACTCCGTGCGCGTCGACGGATCGTCCTTCGGGTAAGTCTCGACAGTGAACGTGAATGTCCTGGCACCTGTCTCGCTGTTCGTCTGGACGTTTGTGCACCGCACCTCCCAAGACCAAGAAGGCAGGTCGGCATGATCGACGATGTCGCCGTCGCCGAAGATGATGACCGGCAAGGTGTCAACAGCCGACATTGCGCCGTCGCCGGTGTTGGCCGGATCACGGATCGGCTGGACGAACCGCAGCCGCGCGCCCGCAAGAACGGCGCGGAGGACGGGTGTCGAGGCCGTGTTGAAGTTGACGCGGGCGAACCCGGCGTCGCGCTCGATCTCCGAGTGCACGGTCAGATGCGGCCGAAGCAGCGCCAGTTCGCCCTCGGAGAACACGCCGCCCGTGACAAGCGAGTGTAGCGTCGGCAGGCGGCCCTCGTCGGCGCGGAGTGTGCCGATGCCATCGGCGCGCTGTTCCGCCTGCTCGGCCGTCAGCCCCAGCCCGACCTCCGGATCGGCAAACAGCCGGGCCAGCACATACTCCCGCGCCGTGTTGACGTTGATCTTGCCCTGCTCGTCGAACACCTCGGCGGCGATCATCAGCCCGCGGTCGCTCCCGCTCCACTCGAACTCGGCCGGGAGACTCTCGAACGAGACGGCGAACTCGCCGTACTCCCGCCCCGCCTCGAGCAACTGAGCGAGCGCGTGGTTGAACGCCGCCGTCACCGCGTAGCGCGCCCGCGCCCGGTCGACCGCGTTGCGGCTGCTCCGCTCCTGAAGCCGCATCGAGACCAGGAAGGGCGTCGCGAGGAGCGCGAGGGCCGCGACCGTCAGCACGACGATCAGCAGCGCAAACCCCCGCCGCCCGGCATCGCGTGTGCTGAGCGGCCAGGGACCATAGCGGAAATCGCGGGACCGCCATGCTCTGTCGAAGAGCTTCTTCTTCGGGGTGGCCCCGACTGTGTCGGGGTCGCCGAAGGCGACAAGAGGTGAGCTGACGGCCCTCTTGCGGCCTGCGGCGGGCCCGGCCCTCTCGTGAGGGCCGAGCTCGTTGGCGTTTGCTTTCAGCAAACGCTCACGTCTCGCGGAGCATCCAGCTCTGCGAGACGCGGCCGCCCGGACGGAGTCCGGGCCACCCAACGACGGGGCTCTGACCGCACGCCTTTCGACGCAGCGGCACGGACGCCCATCTCGCCGACGCGCAACGGGATGGCGGCCTCCGCTTTTCGTGCTACTTGTGCCACACATCGACATCGAGCGCTCCCATCGCCCCGATCGAAATCGTGACCGAGGACGTGACCTCCTGACCCTTCATATCCTTGAGGATGAGCTGCGGCGTCGCGCCCCCGTGCGCGGCGTCGAGCTGGCCCGACGCGTCGAACCGGATCGTGTTGCCGGGTGCAAGGTTCGCCGCATCGAGCGTCAGCTTGCCGACGATGCGGTGCACGGTCGCGGCCGCGTAGGTCGACAGGCCGACCTCGTCGATCGCGCCGTGGAACGGATCGCCGCCGTCGGCCCCGGCCCCGATCGCCGACTCGGCGTCGGGCGCGGGCGTCGAGCCCGCCGACGCGGCCTGCTCCTCGAGCGCCGGCTCGATGCCGTTGACGCGAAGCACGACCGAGTCGCTCAGCTTGTGGCAGCTCATGCTGACGTGCGTCCATTCGTTCGGCCGGATGACGGGCTCCGACGTCGCCGAGCGCAGCCGATAACCGGAACCGTCCGCGTCGAGGGTCGTCGCCGACGCGGCGAGTGCGAACCGCTTCATCCCAGCGTCGTATTCGAGCCACAGGTCGAACCAGCCGTCGCGCGAGACGACGGCCATCGCCTCGGCGCCCGTGTCGCGCGGCAGGATCCACGCCTCGATGGCGACGCCGTCGCGGGTATCGTAGGTCGGGATGTTGACCCACTCGCCGCCGCGGTTCATCTTGCATCGCAGCGAGTAGGTGCCGTCGAACCGGAGCGCGCCGCCGATCTTGCCCGGCGTCGCCTTCGGTTCGCCGTCGGCGGCGACGGCCGCGTGCCCGAACGCGCCGGGGCTGCCCTCGGCGGTCACGACTTCGAAGTGCCACACGCCGACGGTCGTCCGGCTGAACGGATAGAGGCGGCCGGTCTCGGTGTCGACGCGGATGAAGGTTTCGCGCCCGGCGGCTGCGGCGCTCCGCGCGGCCTGCACGATGCCCATGACCGCTCGTGTCTCGCCGTCGAGGGCCGTCTGGCGGACGAGCCCGTAGTAGACGCCGATGGTGACGCCGCAGAGCATGGCGATGATGCTGATGACGACGAGGAGTTCGATGAGGGTGAAGCCCGTGCGGCGCGCGCACGTGTTTCCGGCTGGCCGGTCGCGATCGGTCATCTCACCAGGTTGCCGATGTCGTCGCCGACACCGGCCTCATCGGTCCGGTTCGGCCCGCACGACCAGAGCTGATAGGTCACCAGGTTCCGGTAGGTGTCGCCCTGCTTGGACGGCTGGGCCTCGAAGGTGTGTTCGGACGACCGGATCCGCGCGGGCCCGGCCGTGTACGACGCGGGATGGAAGTAGATCCAGGGCGTGCGCCACGGGTCGGCCAGTTCCTGGCGCCCGTCGTTGTCGGTGTCGCGGAGCCATCGCGCGATGATGTGCTCCTTGATGAACGGGCCGCCGCGCTCGGTCGTGCGGAGCGCGGCCAGCATCGTCTCGGTCCCCGCGTTGTCATCTCCGATGGGCGACGGGGGATAGTCGCCGAACTCGCGCTGGTACTGCGCGAGCGCGGCGTCGAGGATGCCGAGCTGGCTCTGCGTCTCCTGGATCTTGGCGTTCTCCAGGTAGGCGAGATAGGCGGGGAACGCGATCGCGGCGAGCACGGCGATGATGCCGATGACGACGAGCACCTCGATAATCGTAAACGCTCTGGGCTTCACTTTGTCCTCACGATCTTGACGGAGTGGAAACGGCAGTTGACGGTCTTGCCCGCGGCCGGCTGGGCGAAGACGCCGACCTCGAGTTCCTCGGCGCCCGCGAGCGCGGGAACGGTATAGCTGCGGCGCCCGCGCGGCCGCCGCCCGTTCAGCATCAGCCCGAACCGCCCGCGGTTCCAGTCGATGATGCCGATCCCGACGGTGAACTTGCCCGGCGCGACCTCGTTGATCAGCCGACCGGGCCGGGTGCCGGGGATGATGACGACGGCCTTGCCGCTGCCGTCGCGCCCGAAGAGGACCGCGGGCGCCTGGCCGGGGCGAGCGATGAACACGCCGACGAAGCTCTCGGATTCCGAGCCGGTCGCCGCCTCGGCGCTGAGCGCGACGAACGAGCGGTTCTCGTGCCGCGCGAGCCGCGCGAGGCGCTTCGCGCCGCCCGGCTTGCCGTCGATGAGGAGCGACTTGCTCGCGATCGAGATCGACACGCCCGGCGGCTCGCGCTCGACCCAGCCGTTCCGCGGCTCCGGGCCGTCGTCGCGGTCGAACAGGTCCGACCAGGCGACGCGCGACTCGGCGAGCCGGATGCGGCGGACGGCGGACGCGGCGTAGCGCCGGTAGTCGCCGAGGCGGATGGCGGCGTTGAAGTGGCCGAGTGCGGCGTCGGTCTTGCCCTGCGCGTATTCGAGGAAGCCGAGGCCGATGCGCGCGTGCACGTTGTCGGTCCCGGCCTTGGCGAGTTCCGCGGCCGCCTCGCCGAACCGCTGGAGGCGGATGAGGGCGCCGGCGAGGGCCGCTCGGTCGGCGGGCGTCGCGGCGCCCGACGCGACAAGCTGGCGGTGGACCTTCGCCGACTCGCTGGGCTTCCACGCGAGCGTGACGCGGCCGAGCCCGCGGAGCGCCGGGGCGAACGCGGGGTCGAGCGCGAGGGCCTGCCGGAACCGGCCGATCGCCTTTGTCCGCTCGCCCAGCGCCCAGAGGCACCGGCCCGCTCCGGCGAGCGCGTGCAGGTTCGAGGCGTCGCCGGCGACGGCTGTCTCGTAGTGCGTGAGTGCGGCTTTGTGCTTGCCGGAGCGTTCGGCGACGTATCCGCGCGTGGCGGCGATGGCGGGGCCGCCGGCCGCGGCGATCTTGCGGAGAGCGGCCTGCGCCCGGTCGAGCCGGTTCGTGGCGGCGTAGACGAGCGCCTGGCCGGCGACGGCCGGGGCGAAGTTGCGGCGGGCCGACAGGGCCAGCTCGTAGTATTTCTCGGCCTCGTCGAGGTTGCCGCCGCGGAGGTAGAGGGCGGCCAGCGCCGTCGCCGCCTCGGCCGACTTCGTCTTGGCGAGCGCCCGCTTGAACGCGGCGACCGCCTGCTGCGGCCGGTCCCGAGCGAGTTCGAGCTGGCCGAGTGCCACGAGCGCGAACGGATCGCCCGGTTTGCTCTCGAGCATCGTGCGGATGTGCTTCTCGGCGCGGTCGGGGGCGCCGCGCGTCAGCTCGAGCATCGCGAGGCGGGCTCCCGCCTTCGTGTTCCCGGGGTCGACCCGGAGCGCGTTCCGGAGCGGGGCCTCGGCGTTTTCGATCATGCCGAGCAGGACATAGAGTTCGGCGAGCCGGATGAGCATCGGCGCGGTCGCGATCCCGGCGTCGCTCGCGGCCGACAGCGCCCAGAGCTCGAGGTCGCGGTTCCGCGCGGCCCGCGCAGTCGCCAGCATCTTCTCGTAGGCCGGCGTGTACTTGCGGTCGACGAGAATGGCCTCCTTGAGTTCGGCGAACGCCTCCTTCTTGAGCCCGGCCTTGAGGCACGCTTCGTGCAGGCGGAAGTGGGCCTCGGGATCGGTCCCGGCGGCCTTCGCGGCGAACTGATACGATTCGAGGAGCGTGCAGCGGCGGCGGATGGAGACGACCTGATCGCGGGGCCACTCGCGTCCCTCGCCGTTCAGCTTGCGGAACCGCAGGACCTGGTCGTCGAGCTTCTCGATCTTGCCGCGGATCGGATCTTCGATGCCGCGGATGCGGACCTCGTCGTAGGTGCGCGCCGCGAGTACGATGGGCTCGGCGGCGGACGCGACGCCGGCGGCGAGCAGGATCAGGAAGAGGGCCGCGGTGCGGGTCATCGGCCGCCCTCCGTGAGGAAGTCGGCGGGCCGGACGAGCGGTGGCGGGGGCAGTTCGGGCCAGAGCGGCGGGGCCGGCGGCAGCGGGATGTGGGCCTTGCCGCCCGATTCGAGCGCGACGGCCGCGTCGCCGAACGGGTTCCGGCCGCCGTCCTCCCAGATCGCGGCGAAGTCGGGCAGCGTCACGGTCGGCACGGCGTCGGACGTCTCGACGCGCCGGACGGTGATCGGATCGCCCCACGTCTCCTCCGACAACCAGCCGGAGACGCTCGATGCGGCGACGAGCGCGGCGATGACGAGCGCGCAGACGAAGAGCATCAGCTCCTTGCGACGCGCCAAGATCTTGCCGACTGGCGGTGCCATCGCGTCTCCTCAGATGTCCGCCGAGCGCCCCGCGGGGCAAGCCCGGCACGAGGCGGACAGGAATGTCCGCCCCACTGTGTTGCGTCTCCTCAGAAGCTTCTGCGTGCGCGGCGCGTCTTGCGCGTCCGCGCCCGGATCTCTTGCTGCGTCTCCATCTTCGTTGGCGTGATCGCCGCGAGCGTCACGCGTGCGGAGAGGACCGAGCCGCGCTCGCCCTCGCGCGAGATCGTCGCCGACCGGACGACGAGGATGCCGCCGGCGGACAGTCCGTCGGCCTCGGGCGGGGCCGCGGGATCGGGCGCGGAACATTTTCCGATGAAGCCGACCAGTTCGTCGAGCCCGCACACAAGCGCAACCTCGACGCGACGCTCGGCGAACGGCGCGCCGCGCGGCGCGCCGAGATCATGGATGATGTCGGCGACCTGCGGGACGCCGGCGGCCACGGCGCCACGGACGACGCGGTCCGTGATCGCGAGCCGGAACAGCAGCTCGTCGGCCTCATCCTCGCGGGGGAGCGCCGTGCCCGCGCGCCGCGGGTCGATATCGTTCGGGATTCGGACGTTCGCGCGGTTCGCCATCTCGCGCAGCTTCGGCGCGAGCTGGTCGCGGATGCGGGTGTATTCGTAGCCCCGCTGCTTGACGCCGGGCGCGACGACGAACCCGGGCCCGGGCCGGAACTCGATGCGCTTGCGCGCGGCGTCGAGTTCGGTGTCGAGCTGCGCCCGCCGGTTGCTCGCGGCCGCCTCGACCCTGGCAAACGAGGCGGCGGCCGGTGTGTCCCCGCCGGGCGATTCGTAGTGCTTCGCGATCTCGTCGCCCGTGGGCAGCCCGCCGCCCCCGTCGCGGAGCGCGTCGACCGGCCCGGACAGCGGCAGGTGCACGGCGAGGAAGAGGAGCAGTGCGCCCCCGACCCAGACGATCAGGGCGATGGAGAAGGGCCGGTCCTGCTGCCACATCTCACTCATCAGCGCCTCCCACAGCGGTGGCGTCGAGCGGTATCCGCAGCCGGAACTCGAGCGAGCTGCCGTCCGCCGACTGGGCCGCCTTCTCCCGGACGATCTGCTTCGGGTCCACGACGAGCTGGCGGCCGAACTCGTCGAGCACGTCGTGGTGGGTCTTGACGGACGCGCCGACGGTCCCGTCGAGCGTCGCGACGGGCCGCGCGTTGGGGCGGTTCAGATCGCCGGCCTCGTAGGAGAGGTCGGACAGGATGACGGCGCCCTGCTGGCCGCGTTTGACGAGGTCGAGGAACCGCGCGAGTCGTTCTCCGGATCGCGCCGTGTTGGCGAGCAGGCCGAGCCGGTCGCGTCGGAGTGTGTTGCCCTCGACGAGTTCGTCGAGGTCGCGGTCGCGCTTCGCCGCGTCGGCCGCGAGCGTGCGGCGCTGCTCGATGGCGTCCTTCGCGAGCGACCGGTTGTGGATGTGGGTCGTCGTCGTGACGGCGGCGAGGAGCACGAAGACGGCGCAGGCGGCGTAGGCGAAGATGTCGCGCTGCCAGAAGCGCCGCTTGGCTTGTTCGGCCGGCGGCAGGATAGACATGCGCTCTTCGCGGGGTTCGAGCGCGAGGAGCGCGAGCCCGATCGCGATCATCCATTCGCACGGCCCGCCGGGCTCGGCGGGCGCGCCCCAGGCGTCGGGCGGCCGCAGCAGCGCGGAGCGGACCTCGAGCCGCGCGCCGATGAACTCACCCAGCCCGCGCAGGCGCGCCCCGGCGCCCGAGACATACACGCGGCCGATCTCCATGTCGACCAGTTTCGTCTGCGCGCGGGCGAACATCAGCGACGCGCGAACCATCCCGAACAGCTCGTCGGCCGCCTGGCTCAGCGCCGTCAGCATCGGCTGGTCGGCCGACGGGCGCGACGCGACCTCCGCCTCGTCGAGCACCTCGCCGCGTTTCTCCTTCAGGCGCTCCGCCTGGTCCTTCCGGACGCCGAGCGTCTCGGCGACGCGGCCGGTGAAATCGTTGCCGCCGAACCCGAGCGACCGCGCGAAGACGAGCCCGCCGTTGTAGGCGATGGCCATCTCGGTCGTCGACGCGCCGACGTCGAGCAGGAGGCAGAACTCGTCGAGCGCCTCCTGGCTCTCGGGGCATTTGGAGAAGACCTCGTGCAGGGCGACGGCGTCGGGCGCGAAGTCCACGCCCTTGATCCCGCGCTCCGTGAGCGAGCCGAGCATCTCGGCCAGCGTCTCGTTCTTTGCCGCTGCGGTCAGCACGGTCAGCTCGTTCGAGCCGTAGTGTGTCGGGAGACTCAGCAGCCGGTAGTCGAAGGAGACATCGGCCTCGCCGCCCTGCGTCGTCTCGTAGCCCACGAGCATCTTGAGCTTCCACGCGGGGACGAGCGGCAGACGGGAGTATCGGAGGATCATCGACGTGCCGGCCAGGCCGACGACGCCGCCGGCGGGCGCGATCCCGGCGCTGCGCAGCTCGGGGCGGAGGTCGGCGTCTGTCTCGGCGGCGAGCGACCCGGCCCACGAGACCACGCCGCCCCGGCGCGCGAGCTTCACCACGCGCGAGGTTCGCGAACCGACATCAATGCCGACGCCTGTGGCCATAGGAGGATGCCCAATGCCCGCCGCCGGCGGCCGAACCCGCCGCCCAGCGGCCGCCTGCCCGTTCACAATCAAGGTAACACTTCAGCCAACTGGTGTGGCGAGGACGAAAAGCGGTGACAGGCACGTCTACGCTCGTTTCACTCGCTTCGCTCGTGC
The DNA here is from genome assembly GCA_964385685.1 of uncultured Planctomycetota bacterium. Taxonomy (GTDB): domain Bacteria; phylum Planctomycetota; class PUPC01; order PUPC01; family PUPC01; genus CAYLQD01. Next base: position 13,796 of record CAYLQD010000015.1, read on the forward strand.
CAGTCACCGTTTTTCGCCCACAGCGCTGCCGAGACACGCAGGCGGAAAACAGGGACTGCCACCCGCTGGCTGTCCCGTTTTCCGCACCTTGTGCCCTTCACTTGGCTGAAGTGTCACAGATCAAGTATATCCCGTAACCCTTATACCCGCAAGACGCACCGCGCCCGGCGGTTATTCGCGAAAACGCATATCCGTTTCCCTCCGGTCGCGCACGCACGAGGAGACGAGGACGAGTTGTGCGCGGCCGCTCCGGAAAGATATCCGCCGATGAGGTTGGCTCTCTCGGCGACATATGGCATGGCCGCGGCCCAGGGCCTATAATCGCGCGGGCGTTTGGCCGACGGTTCGCAGGAGGATGGCACAGTGCTCGACCGCTGTCTGGAAGACCTCGAACGGCGCATCGACGGGGACGTCGAGGATCGCCTCCACGCTGAGTGGGTCGGTTTCAGTGAAGGCCGGTCCGACGGCGGGCTCTTCACGCCCCAACGCGGCTGCGAGGCGCCGCCGGGCGTCGAGTGGCCGGAGGTCCGCGTCAACGCGGCGCTCGCAGACTTCGATCAGATGGCGCTCCAGCAGTTCCGCGGCTGCTCCGAGACGCTCGCCGCCGGAAACGGGGCGATGATGTGCGTCCGCAGCAACTACGGCGTGAGCATCCTGCCGTCGCTCTTCGGCGTCGAACTTTTCATGATGGACGACGAAACCAACACGCTGCCGACCTCGTATCCGCTCGGGAGCATCGACCGCATCGAGGCCGTCGTCGACGCGGGCGTGCCCGACCCGGCCGGCTCGCTCGGCGGCCGCACGCTCGCGATGGGCGAACACTACGCCGCCATCCGCGACACCTACCCGAAGATCGCGAAGCACGTCCACGTCTACCACCCCGACATCCAGGGGCCGATGGACGTGTGCGAGGTGCTCTGGGGCAGCGAGATCTTCGTCGCACTCGTCGACCGCCCCGATCTCGTGCACGCGCTGCTCGACCTCGTCACCGAGACTTACATCCGCTTCCTCCGCCGGTGGGAGGCCATCATCCCGTTCGAGCCGACGTACCAGGCGCACTGGGGCCTGTTCCACAAGGGCACGATCATGTTGCGCGACGATTCCGCCATGAACCTCTCGCCCGAGATGTTCGACGAGTTCATCGCTCCCTACGATCAGCGGCTCCTCGACGAGTTCGGCGGCGGCGCGATCCATTTCTGCGGCCGCGGCGACCACTACATCGCGCGGATGTGCCGGCTCCGCGGGCTCCACGCGATCAACCTGTCGCAGCCCGACTGGAACAACATGGCGGTCATCTATCAAAGCACGGTCGACCGCGGGATCAAGCTGATCGGGCTTCGGCGCGAAGCGGCGGAGGCGGCGCTCGCCGCGGGCCGCGACCTCCACGGCTGCGTCCACTGCGGCTGACGCGCGCCGGCCGCCGCATTTCTCCAAGTACGGGGTTGCATCTCGCGGGTTGACCGGTAAGCTATTCCGCATCTTGCGCCGGCCTGGGCCGAGGGCGGACGGTCCGGGGGGAGTGACACCGGTCCGGCGGCTCATGCACAGAGGAGGCGGCTCGTCATGGGAGATCGGAACACCATTACGGCGGCTGAGAGGTCGAGAAGCGGCGAGAAGACTCTATTCTGGGGCTGTTTCATCGCCCTCGTCGCGACAGCGTTCGCGTTCATCATCCGCGTCATGCTGATGAACGAGTGGCAGATCGAGTTTGGCCTGAGCGAGACGGAGAAAGGCCAGATTTTCGGAGCCGGGCTCTGGCCGTTCGGGATCAGCATCGTGCTGTTCAGCTTGATCATCGACCGCATCGGCTACGGGCGAGCGATGGTGTTCGCGTTCGTCTGCCACGTGGCGTCGGCGGTCCTGATGGTGTTTGCCGAGGGGTACTGGTCGCTCTGGATTGGCTCGGTGTTGAACGGCCTGGCCGCGGGGACGGTCGAGGCGGTGATCAATCCGGTCGTGGCGACGATGTACCGGAAGAACAAGACGAAGATGCTGACGATCCTGCACGCGGGCTGGCCGGGCGGATTCGTGCTCGGCGGGCTGCTCATCCTCGGGATGGGCGCGCTCGGCAAGTTGGGCGACGAGGGCGTGCTGATCTTCGGGATGAACGCGGCCGCGCTGGCCGGATGGCGGGTCCAGGTCGGCATCATTCTCATCCCGACGATGATCTACGGCCTCGTGCTGCTCCGCTGCAAGTTCCCGCCGAACGAGCGGGTCGCGGCGGGCGTCCCCTACAAGGACATGCTCAAGGAGTGCGGCGCGCTCGGCGCCCTCATCGTGGTCTATATGATCATGATGGAGGTCGGCCGCGTCTTCGAATTGCCGAGGCCCGTGAGCTACGGGGTCGTGCTGGCCGCCGTGCTCGCCGTTGGCCTCTACACCAGGGCGTTCGGCAAGTTCATGTACACGTTCCTGCTCCTCGTCATGATCCTGCTCGCGATCACGGAGCTGGGCACCGACGCCTGGATCAAGGAGTTGATGAAGCCGGGGATGGACGCGATCAAGATCGACGCCGGGTGGATCATCATCTACACAGCCACGATCATGATGGTCCTCCGGTTCTGCATCGGGCCGATCGTCAAGGTTCTGAAGCCGCTGGGCGTCCTGCTCGTCAGCTCGCTCTTCGCCGCGGGCGGCCTGCTCCTGCTGTCCGGGGCGCGCGAGGGCTGGATCCTCATTGCCGCCACCGTCTACGGCACCGGTCAGACGTTCTTCTGGCCCGTCACCATCGGCCTCTGCTCCGAGCAGTTCCCACGGGGCGGCGCGCTGACCATCAACGCCATTGCCGGCGTCGGCATGCTCGGCGTTGGTATCATCGGAACGCCGATGCTGGGCTTCATGCAAGACACCCACATCGAGAAGACCCTGGAGCCGGCCGCCTATGAGCGGGTGTCCGAACCGGACGACAAGATGAGCGTGCTCGGCAAGTACAGGGCCCTCGACACGAAGAAGGTCGCCAAGCTGAACGCGCAGGTGGACCTCTACAAGCGCGAGGGGGCCGTGTCCAAGCGGCTGAAGCCCGACTCCGACCTGACCCTGGCGCTGGCCAGAGACCGGGAGTATGGGAAGCTCGTCACAAACGCATACAACCAGGCGGTGCGAGAGAAGGGCGACCGGGGCGAGAAGACGTTCGAGGAGATGCACGCGGCCCTCAGGAAGGAGGGCTTCCTTGTCTCCGAGACAGAACACGCTGCCCGGTCCGCCGAGCTTAAGACGCTCAACGAGAAGGTCAACGGGGCCAAGCGGATTGCGATGGCCTGGATCGCCATCTTGCCGGTCATCATGGCCGTCTGCTACATCGGGCTCATGATCTACTTCAAGCGAAAAGGCGGGTACAAGGCCATCGACCTGTCCGCCGGGGGCAAGGAGGCCGGCGGGCACGACGTCACGCCCGAGGAGCCCGTCGCCGACGCCGACGCCGAAGCCAGCCCGTCGGAGTAGCGGCCCCGGTCGTAATCGTAATCCTGATCGTAATCATAATCGCCTTTCGGGCGACGTGATCGCGGTCAGGACGAGAGTTCGAAACACGGCGGCCGGCCACCTGCCTTGCGCCCGCCGCCGCTCCTTTTCCTCGCGCGGCCTTGTCTCCGGAGACGTGTTGAAGCGGCCTGGCATGCCTTGTCCGCGCCACCAGAAGGTCACGTCTATGTACCATATGGTACATAAGCGCGACATCCTTCCCTCTCGGTTCAGACGTATAACCACCTGTTATGGCTGCTCTTAGAAGTTAACAGGCATGTACTTGGTCCGACAAAATGCCACAAAATTGTCCCATATGGTACATTCACACGGCACTCGCATGTGAGGCATGGCGGCGGTGTGCGAACGGCCTCCGACCGCGTCGGACGGTCTCCATCGCCCTTCCCGGGGTCACAGGGAGCGTGACGTTGTCTCCTCGGGCTCCGACGGCCGGGCCTCGAGGCAATCTCACAACTCCCACGCCGCCAGCCCGAACAGCAGACCGGCGCCCGCGCCCGCTGGCACTGCGCTATCCACGGCCACGTTCGGTTGCACATTTGTCCTCCGTGGGCTATCATGCTCGTGCTTGGCGCGATTGACGCGGGGCCGTGCGCGGGAGTGGTGTCTTGAAAGCCTCGAAGTGGGGATACTTGCTCGTTGCCTTCGACGCGGTGGTCGCGATGACTGTCGCGCTTGTCTTGACTCGGGGCGTCTTCTACGTCTGTCAGGAAGATCCGCTGGCGATGCGACTGATTGTCGCGGGCGCGATCTTCTTGGTCGTCGGATGCGGTCTCTGGCACGTCGCCAAGCAGCACCTTCCGTGGAGCGTCGAGGCGACGGATTCGGAGGTCCGCCTCCAGCGTGCGTGGTGGACTTGGACCTTTCGACCCGAAGACATCGAGATGCTTCGCTTGATCTGGCATCCGGGCTATGGAGATCCCGTTCCGGAACTGAAGATTCAGGCGCGCGGCAGCCGTTGGAGTCTCTTCCCCCGGGATCGCCAGGAGGTCGACGGCTTCGTGCGGGGCCTCGCCGAGTCCTGCCCGCGCGCTGTGTTGGTGTGCCCAAGCCGCAAGACGGGAACACCGCTGAAGGTTCTCTTCCGTCACGCGCTCCGGGTCCTGAGGGGCGAGCGGCCTGCCGGCAAGTTGTTGCTCTCGGTGTGGCGAGACGTGGGTCTGTTCTCGGCTGTCCTCGTTCTGTACCTCTTGGTCCGCCGCTTCATCGCTGGCGAGCCGCCTCCCTGGGCGGTATGGGGGATCTACTTCGCCTTGGTGCTCGTGCTTGTGGTTCTGCCGGTCGTAATCGTGACGATACTTGGTGCGCGTCGTCGCAGACGCCGATTGCAGGATGCGGCGCAGCGCGCGGACGGAAAACGTGATGCCTGAGGAGTTCGTCAGCGAGGAGATCACGCCGGCGCCGAAAACAGCCGACGCACGGGCCATGGCCGCGGGTGAGCCCGGCCTGCCTCGACGCTTCACCTGGCGCGACCGCGAATTCACCGTCGCCGACGTGCTCGAGAAATGGAAAGACACCGGCCGCTGCAAGAGCGGCGCCGACGAGTCGTACGTCCGCAAGCACTGGTTCCGAATCCGCACGACGACGGGCGAGGAGATGACGATCTACTTCGACCGGCAGCCGCGTTCGCGCAAGCGGACGGCGCGATGGTGGCTCTATGCGGTCACTCCCCGCTCGCCATCCGGCTGATGCTGGCTTTCAGCGCGGGCAGGTCCTTCTCGACGACAGACCAGACGAGGTCCTTGTCGATCCCGAAGTATTGGTGGACAAGGATGTTCCGCGTGCCCACGATCTCCCCCCACGGTACTTCCGGATGCCGCTCCCGCAGGCCCTCTGACAGCGAGCGGACGGCCTCGCCGATGATCTGAAGGTGGTAGAGGATCCAGGTCTGGATGAGTTCGTCGCCGTCGAACGACTGGCGCCCCCGGGCGGCGTACTTCTCGATCTGCTCGATGGCTTCCAGGACGTCGAGAAGCTTGGCGCGGTCGTCTCTCACAGCGGCGTGGCCTCCGCGAGAACGCGGCTTCGGATGCGGCCCCGCAACCCCCGCTCGGTCGCGATGTCGACGGGGCGCCCGAGCAGCGCCTGGAGGTCCGTCAGCAGCCCGCCGAGATCGAGCAAACTGCGCCCGTCCTCCATATCGACGAGGAAATCGACGTCGCTCTCCTCGGCGTCATCGCCGCGCGCAACCGAGCCGAACACCCGCACGTTGCGGGCGCCGCGCGCCGCCGCGAGGCGGAGAATGTCCTCCCGTTTCTCAGCTATCGAGCCCGCGAGTCCCATGTCGTCACGCCTCCACTTGCCGATAGGACCCATTGTATTCGGCGCGGCTGGCAATAACAAGATTACACGGCGCCCGCTCCGCTCACCCGCCCGGCTGGACCTCGTACAGTACGAGGTGTTTCTTGTTCGCGAGGCGCGTGAGCCCGCGGCCTTCGAGCGGATGGAACAGGTCGATCGCGAACGGGGCGCGGCGCGTGAGCACCGCCTCGTTCACGACGATGTGCGTGAAGCCCAACTCGCGGACACGGGCGAGCAGGTCGCTCGAGTCCTCGAACGTCCGGAAGTCGACGACCGCCTGCCGCCGGGGCATCGCCATCGTGACGTCGAGCCCGCGCTCGAGGAAGTAATAGACCCGCTCGCCGACGTAGAGCACCTTCGCATCCTCCGGCAATACCGCGGCCGCGTGCCTGGCCATCGGATACACATCGTCGACGCTGGCCAGGTAGTCGGCCCGTGTGTCGAGCCCGACGACGACGCGGACCCGCGTCGCCGCGCGCCCGACGAACGGCACGAGCAGGAGGGCGGCCATCAGCGTCGCCACGACGCACAGCCCGTCGCGCACCCACCCCCGCCCGCTCAGCCGCTCGAACGCCCAGCCGACGACGAGGGCGCAGGGCGCGACGAACGGCAGCACGTGCCGCGGCGACGGATGCATCGGCACGATGAGGGCGCAGCCGAGCAGGGCGAGCGCGACGGCCATCGCCGCCCAGCCGCGGACCGGCCGCAGCAGCAGGATGAGGGGAACGAACGCGAGCAGGAACGGGCCCGGTGAATACATCACCGCCTCCGCGACCGGCCCGCCGCGCACCCCGCGGCTGAACCCGAATGTCCAGTTGACCGGGAACAGGGCGAGGTTGGCCACGTCGGACGGATAGCCGCGCGGGACGAGCGTCTGGTGGAACGGGCCCGTCCATTCCGCGGTCAGGTGCCGTGTCCGGAAGACGTTCGTGAGGATCGGATAGACCGGATTGCCCGTCTCGACGAAGTTGCGCATATACCACGGGCTCGCCAGGGCGACGGCGAGCACGAGAGCCGAGACGGCGTGCGACAGGAGCGCCCGCCGCCGGCCCGAGCCGACGAGCGTCTTGATCGCGATCGCAAGGGCGAAGATGGCGATCGCGTGCAGCCCCGTGTACTTCGTCCCGGCCGCGAAGCCGAGATAGACGCCCGCCAGCACGAGCCAGATCCGCCGCTCCTCGCCCCACCAGCGCGCGAACGCCACGAACGCGAGCGCGACGTAGGCGACGACGGCGTAGTCGGTGACGGCCTCCGGGCCGAGCATCGCGGCGACGGGCATCAGGCAATAGGCGGCGAGCGTCGTCCACGCGCCCGTGCGCGAGATCGTGCGGCTCGCCATCGCGAACAGCGCGAGCCCGCCGACGGCGAGGAACGCGAGGTGGAGCAGCGCGGGCGCCGCGTCGCCGCCCAGCGCCATCGCCGGGATGAAGAGCATCACGGTGTTGAGCGGCGCATTGCTCGAGAGGTCGTCGAGCCGGCGGATGTCGCCGGTCGCGAGGAACCGGAGCGGGACCTTCAGGTGGCTCGTCGTCGCGTCCCACGATGTCGGCGGAGCGAGCGCGGAGACCGCGCCGGCAGCGAGCGAAATCACGACGGCCGCGGCCAGCACCTGCTGGATGAGCGGCCGCGGCGGCCGGGGCTTCCGGCCCGCGCGGGCCATGTCGGCGAGCAGCATCACGGCGTCGGGCAGGAGCAGCGCGATCACGGCAAGCAGCGCCGTCCGCGTCGGCTCGCTCGTTAACTGGCCCATCAGCCCGAAGACCATAATGACGAGCGAGAAGATCCCGAGCCCGAGCCCGGTGGCGAACGCGACCTCCTCCGACCGCAGCTCGAACCGGACGCGGCACAGCCGCAGCACCCGCCGGCCGAGGGCGGCGCCGAACAGCACGATTCCGAGTACGGTCAGGACGGCCTGCATCACGCCCCCATTGTCAGCCAGTCGAGGATGCGCTCGAGCAGCGGGAACCGCTCGGCCGCAGCCCGAACGGTGTCCATCAGCGCCGTCGCGAACACGACGCAGAACGCGGCCGAGACCGCGACGATCCACACGAGCGAGACGGCGGAACGAAACCAGCCCTGGGCCGCCCGCGGCGTTGTCTCTCCGCTCATCGTCCGCCTCCCGACAGGACGAGCCGCAGTCCCGCCTTCGCCTTGCGCCACAGCTCGCCCGGCGACCGCACGCGCGCGAGCTTGCGAAGCACCGCGCCCGGCCGCAGGTAGAGCCGGCGGTAGCCGCGCGCGAGCAGGTCGATCAGCTCCTCGCGCGACAGGGTCTCCGTCCAGAGCGGCGGCGTGAAACTCGCCGTCGGGTCCGCGGCGAACGCTTGCCACGGGTCGCCCGCGATGACGCCCCGCTCGCGCGCCATCTCGTAGAGCGGCGTGCCGGGGAACGGCGTCGTCACGGACAGGTGCACGTAGTCGGGGCGGAGTTTCTCGGCGAACGCGAACGTCCGCTCGATTTGTTCCCGCGTCTCGGTCGGGTTGCCGATCATGAAGTACGCGAGCGTCGTGATGCCCGCGTCGCGCGTCCAGCGGAAGACCTCCGGGACCTGCCCGAGGTCGAGCCCCTTGTCGAGGATGTCGACGATCTCCTGCGTGCCCGCCTCGACGCCGTAGTGGATGCGGACGCAGCCCGCGGCCCGCAGCATCCGGAGCAGGGCGGCGTCGACCGTGTTGATTCGCGCGCGAATGTCCCACGTGACCGCGAGATCGCGCTCGCGGATCAGTTCGCAGATTTCCTCGACGCGGCCGCGGTCGATCGTGAACGTGTCGTCGTAGAAGACGATCTCGCGAATGCCGAGTTCGACGCACGTCTGCATCTCCTCGACGACGGCGAGCGCGGACCGCGCGCGGAACCGCTTGCCGAGGTGGGGCCGGTCGCAGAAGGCGCACTGGTACGGGCAGCCGCGGCTGCTCATCATCGTCGTGATGGGCGTGCGGCGCGCGAGGACCGAGCGATACGGGCGGATGGGCAGGAGCGTGCGGTTCGGCATCGGGAGCGCGTCGAGGTCGTCGATGAGCGCCGGCGGCGTCGCGACGAGCCCGTCGCCGCCGAGGAAGGCGAGCCCGGCCGCGGGCCGCGGCCATTCGCCGCCGGCCAACTGGCGGAGCAGCTCGACGAACGCGACCTCGCCCTCGCCCAGCACGACCGAGTCGGCGATGCTCAGCCGCAGCGTCTCCTCGGGATAGAGGTGCGCGTGCGGCCCGCCGATGCAGAGATGCGCCGCCGGGGCCGCGCGCCGCACCCCTTCGGCCGCGAGCCGTACGTCGACGAGCGTGAACGTCATCGCTTGGATGCCGACGACGTCGGGCCGCTCCTCGCGGATGATCCCCTCGAGCTGCGTGTGCGAGATGCCGACGGTCGGGCAGTCGAGCACGACGACGTGACAGTCGGTCTCGTCGATCGCCGCGGCCGCGACGCAGAGCAGCCCGAGCGGCGGATACGCGCCGGACTCGAGATCGACCCACGCCGGTACGTTCGACGGCATCGGATGGACGCGGGGCGGATTGACGAGCACAACCTTCATCGGCCTTCCCTGCGAATCAGAGCGACCTGGTCGGCCACGAGCCCGATCAGGAGCAATTGGAGCGCGGACAGCATCAGCAGGATGCAAACATCGGTGATGTTGCTCGTCGCGAGGCCGTGGACGAGAAATCCGAGGCCGAGCAGGCCAAGCACGCCGGCGAGCGGGAGGAAGACGCGCAGCGGGTTGAAGACCATGATCGACCGGAGCGCGAGCACGAGCGCTTGGACGCCCGTGACGGCGGAGACGCTGCTGCGGCCCGTGCGGTCGGCCACCTCGATCGGGACGAACGTGATGCGGGCCTTCGTGCCGTAGAGGGCCATCGTGCTCGTGGCCGAGAACGAGAACGCGTCGGAGCAGAGGCGTTGGATGCGGGCGAGCGTGTCGCGGCGGACGGCACGGAGCCCGCAGTTGAAGTCGGGGATGCGGCGGCCGCAGAGCCAGTCGACGAGCCGAGCGAGCAGCCAGCGGCCGGGCACGCGCCAGAGCGGGCAGCCCTGGATGCCCGAGCGGGCGCCGATCGCGGCGTCGTGCCCGTCGAGCGCGCGCACGAGCTGCGGCACGTCGTCCGCGCGGTGCTGCCCGTCGGCGTCGAACGTCACGACGACGTCGCCCTCGCTCTCGGCGAGGCCGCGCTTGATCGACGCGCCGTAGCCGAGGTTCGCATCGTTGGCGAGCACGGTGATGCCGAGTTCGCCGGCGAGCGGCGCGAGCGCGTCGCCCGTGCCGTCCGTGCTGCCGTCGTCGACCGCGATGATATGGTAGTCGTTGTCGGTGTCGGCCTGGAGCGCGGCCGCGAGGTCGCGGAGCGTCTTCTCGACGACGTCCACCTCGTTGTACGCCGGGACGATGACGGTGACCGAAGCCATGTGCATCCTCTCATTCTGCGGCCGAGGCCGCGTCGGCCGGCGGCGTGCGCGGGTCGCCGCGCTCGATCGCCGGCAGCAGCACGACCACGCCGGTGAAGATGAAGAACGGTTCCATGATTCGCACGATGATGAACGTGTTCGCGGCGAGCGCGTGCACGAGGAGCCCCGCGAACCCCGCGAGATAGCCGAGGGCCAGGCCCCGGTGCCACGGCACCGTCAACTCGCGATACGAGCGCCACACGTGCCGCCAGATCGTGACGAGAATGGCGACGAACGCGACGAGCCCGAGCACGCCCGTCTCGACCAGCACGCGGACATACTGGCCGTCGATGAACTTCTCGCCGCCGAGCACGCCGCACCCGGTCAGGAGCGGGATCCAGTGCCTGCGAGACCGCTCGAGCCACTTGGCCAAGCTACTCTTATAGGCCCAGTAGCGCTCCGACGCCGACGGATCGAGCTTGAACCCGAGGACCGTCGCCTGCTTGGGCGTCCGGCCCTCGACATACTGGTACTCGCCACGCGTCTCGCGCATCCGTTCGCGGATCGGCTCGGGCAGCCAGCCGATGTCGAACGAGACGAGCACGAGGGCGCAGGCGACGACGACCAGCCCGGCCGCGATGGCGAGTCGGTGCCGCCCGATGCAGACGAGCACGGCGAGGATCCCGAATACGCCCGCCCAGCCCGAGCGCGAGAGCGTGTAGCCGAGGAGTACGAAGCCCATCAGGAAGAGGGCGCCGAACGCGATGCGCGTCTGCAGCCGCCGAGCGAGCAGCGCGAGCCCGGAGCAGAGGCCCATCATCAGCAGGAGGTAGCCGGCGAGCGTGTTGGGCTCGGGCGTGTGCTCGGCGAACGTCGTCGGCCGCGCGACGTCGGGATTCAGGAGCTGGGCGTAGCCGTAGAGGCACATGAGGAAATAGGTTGCCATGCCGGCGATGATGAGGTTGCGTACGTCGCGCCGCGTCTCGACGTAGTTGACGACCACGAAGAACAGCACGAAGTACTGGATGTACTTGAGCACGAAGAGCAGCGCCTTGAGGCGTTCGTCCACCCAGCCGTAGGCGATGCCGAGGACGGTCGCGAGGATGCAGACGATGACGTACGCGAAGATGGGCCGGTTGAGCGGGGTCCGCAGCATCAGCCCGAGTTCTTCGTGCATGGCCGTGCGCGCAAGCCATGTGAGAGCGATGACGACGAGGAGGAGATCCTCAATGCGAAGCGTGATAGCGCGTTTCGAGAGCGGGCCGGCCTCGCCGATCTGCACCTCGGGCGAGAAGAGGCAGATGAAGATGAGCAGGTAGAGCACCCACTTCATCCGGGCGAAGCAGAGGAAGCCGAGCGCGATCGCCAGCCCGAGCGCGAGCGGCACGTCCAGGGTCGTCTTGTTCATCACGAACGCGAGGAGGACGAGGAACGCGACGAGCGCGGCCGCGGCGGCGACGGCGAAGGGCGCCCGCCGCGAGCCGAACACGGGCGGCTCGGCCGGCCGGAAATCAGGATGCTCGTCTGCCGGCATGCGTGTGTTCCACGGGGTTTCTTCCTAATCCTAATCATAATCGTACTCGCAATCTGGCTCCCACTCGCAATCCCGGCCGCGCAGGCGATTACGATTAGGATTAGGATTACGATTACGAATGGAACGTCGCTACACCGTCTCGGGCCCGGCGTCGCCGAGCCGGGCGCGGAGTTCGTCGGCGCGCTCCCGGGCTCTGGCGTTGTCCGGGTCGAACTCGAGGATCTCTTCGGACCACTGGAGCGCCTCACGTTCGAGGCCGGCGTCGGCCGCCATGTCGGCGAGCCGCTCGAGCGCCTCGAGGTTGCGCGGATCCATCTCGAGCACGGCCAGCAGCTCGGCCTGCGCCTCGCCGATCCGGCCCGCGGCCGCGTAGGCGCGGGCCAGGCCGAGGCGGACGCTCATCGATTCGGGCATCGCCCGCGCGGCCTCATAGGCGGCCTCGACCGCCTGCTCGACGTGGCCCTGGAGCAGGCACAGATCAGCCTTGCGGAGCGCCTGCTCCTCGGCCGTCTGCGCCGCGCGGTCCGCCGCGGCCTCCTCGGCGAGCGCAACGGGCACGCGGGGCGCCGGCGGCTCTTCCGCCGCGGCGTAGGGCTTGCGCGGATAGCCGCGATAGTACGTGGACGAGACGTCCTCGGACGTCGGCCGGAGGTCGTTGAGCACGACGCCCAGGAGCGACGTGCCGGCGGCCTCGAGTTCGGTCTTCGCGCGGCCGAGCATCGTGCGTGGCGCCGCGCCGGCGCGGTAGACGAGGATGGCTCCGTCGACGAGCGGCGAGATGACGGCGGCATCAGCCACGGGCAGGATGGGCGGGCTGTCGACGATGACGATGTCGAACGCGTCGCGCAGCTCGCTGAAGACGGCCCGCGTCTCGTCGGAGTCGAGCAGCTCGACGGGGTTCGGCGGCACGACCCCGCACGTGATGATGCTGAGGTCTTCGAGGCCCGGCGCGCCGACGGCCGTGTCCATCCCGATCTTGCCGAGCAGGAGGTCGCTCAGCGATTTCTTCGCGTCCGCCCAGCCGGTCTTTCCGATGAAGACGTCGTGGAGGCCGGGGCTGCGGTCGATCCCGAAGAGGTGGTGGAGCTGGGGGCGGCGCAGGTCGCACTCGACGAGGCACGTCCGCTTGCCGTTCTGCGCCATGACGACGGCGAGGTTGGCGGCGACGGTCGTCTTGCCCTCGTAGAGGGTCGCGCTCGTAATGAGGAAGACCTTCGCGTCGGAGTCGGCCTGCACGCGCGCGAACTCGAGCGAGGTGCGGACGTGGCGGAAGGCCTCGGCGGGCACGGCCTTCGGGTCGTAGAGGGTGACGAGCGTGGCGCGCTGCTGCAGCTCGGCCTCGCCGGTCTCGGCCTCGGCGTCGGGCTGGCGCGCGCGGATCTCGGCGGCGATCCGGTCGGCCTCGACGTGCGGGATGACGCCGAGCACGCGGGTGCCGAGGAACGACTCGACCTCCTCGATGGTGCCCATCGTCAGGTCGAGGGTCTCCCAGAGGACGGCGAGGACGACGCCGAGGATGAGGCCGATGATGGCGCCGACGGCCGTCTTGGCGAACGGGCTGGCGTGCTCGAGTTCCTCCGCGGTCCCCGGGCGGCCGATGATGTCGATCTTGATGCCCTGGTCTTTGAAGAGCGCGAGCTGGCCGGCGCGGTCGTTCAGAGCGATGATGCTCGCGTTCTTGTTGTCGATCTCGAGCTTGAGCGACTCGACGTCGGCGCGCAGTTCGAGCGGCAGCTCGGCCTCGGCCTTCTCGAGGCGCGTCCGGGCCAGCTCGGCCCGCGATTCCTCGTTCGTGATGGCGCCCGCGACGACCTGCCGGAGCTGCGCGGCCGTCCGCCCGATCTTCTCGTCGAGCGCCGTGATGACGTGCGAGTCGGGCTTGTGGAACTCGAGCTTCTCGTTCTTCTCCGTCTCGAACTTGGTCGACTCGGCGTAGAGCGCCCGGATGTTCGCGTCGTCGATGCCGGCGGGCGAGGGGATCGGCGGGTAGGTCTTCTTCGCGTCGGGCGACGCCTTGATCTCGCCGCGTTGCTCCAGGTACCGGCCGAGCTGCGCGTGGTAGATGCGGAGCGAGTTGACCTGGTCGGCGGCGGCCCGCGCGGCGGCGCGTGCCTCCTCATACTCACCGCCGGCCGTCTCGGCCTCGAGGTCCGTCTGGGCCTTGCGGAGTTCCGCGTCGAGCACGTCGCGCTCGGCCTGCAGGTCCTCGATCTCCCCCTTGATGCGCGCGAGTTGGTCGCTGACGGCCCGGCTCCCCTCCCATTCGGTGTAGGCCTCGTAGACGGTCGCGAGCGTCTCGGTCAGCCGCGAGGCGGCCGTGCGCCCGCGTTCGGGATCGGAGTCGGGGCCCGTGGTCACCACGGCCAGCGTCATCGTGTCCGCGTTCCAGTCGTAGTCGACCTCGTCGGTTTCCTTGCCGACGACGCCCGCCTGAAACGCGCCGATGACGGTTTCGAGCAGCTCCCTGTCCGCCTGGTTTCGCTCGTCGCTGATGAACTCCGGCAGCGCTTTCGTGTCCCCGGCCCCGAGGGTGTCGTTTCGCCGCCTGTCCTGGTCGAGGATGCGGCGGGCGCTGGCGTCGCCCGACGGATCGCTGAAGAGGCAGGTGAGGTCGCGAATCTCGGCGACGCGCCGGACCGCCCGCTCGGCCCCCTCCTCGTCCCTGACGCCTTCGAGCTTCGCGAGCGCTTCGAGGATCGCGGTCCGCATGGCGCGCCGCTCCGCGTTCGTCTCATCGGCGAAGACGGCGCCGCGGAACGCCTTCTTGATGTAGACCGGATAGTGTTCGATGGCCCAGACGGTCTCGCCGATGAGCATCTCGCTCCGGGCGACCTTCGCCTGCTGCGCGACCTTCGGCGGCGTCATCGGCGAGCGCTCGCCGACGACCTCGGCCGCGCGGACGCTGATCTCGCACGTGGCCTTGAACCGCGGCGGCGCCTTGAACACGTGCTGCGTCAGGATGAAAGTCAGGATGCCGGACCCGATGCAGATCAGGACGATCGCGAGCTTGCGCTTGCGGAGGATGCGCCAATACTCGCGAAGGCCCATTTCGTATTGCGCCATCTTGCGACTCCCTGCGTGACGTGTTGCCTGCGTCAGCGCGACCGCGTGACTGTGCGGTAGCCGGGCAGGAACCACGCGTAGAACTCCTGCAGGTTCCCGATCCAGTTCCGCGGCACGAACACGACGTCGCCGTCTTCGAGCAGCATGTTCTTCGACAGGTCGCCCTTCCGGAGCATCTCGAGCATGTTGACCTGGTAGAAGTCGGGCTTGCGCTTGTCGCCGCGGATCAGGATGACCTGCTTGCGGTTGGCCCGCGGGCTGAAGCTCGACGCGAGCTGGACCGCCTCGAGCAGCCGCACGTTGTCCTGAAGCTCGTAGACGCCCGGCGTGCCGACCTCGCCGAGCACGTAGACCTTGCGGTCGCTGATCGCCGTCGACGGAATCGTGACGACGTCGTCATCGTCGAGCACGACGTCCTGGCTGAGCTTGCTCTGGAAGATCGCCTTGAAGAGATCGACGACGATCTTCTCGCCGTCCTTGCGGCGGATCTCGACGCGCGTCAGGTCGGCCTGCTTCGTGAAGCCGCCGTGCCGCGCGATGAAGGCGAGCACGCGCGTCTTGCCGCGAAGCTCGTAGAGCCCGGGGCCGGTGTTCGTCTGATTGACCTTCACGCGGATCTCGCCCAAGATGCTCGCCTGTCGCGCCTTGTACTCCTTGACGGTCACGGCGACAGCCGGGTCGCGGAACGTGTCGCCGAGCTTCCCCTTGATGAGGTCGCGAAGCTGCGAGGGCGAGAGGCCGTGGCCCTGCGCGTCGACGATCCGCAGCGGCTTCGAGCTGGCGACTGGCACGAGCAGCTCGCCCGCCGCCTCGACCCGCTTCTCGATGACGATCGGCTCCGCCACGCGGCCCGGATAGATCTCGACGAGCAGCAGGTCGCCGATCCCGATGCGATACTCCGTGTAGGTCAGCCCGTCGTCGCGTGTGATCGTCGTGTAGACGCGGTTCGCCCTCGGATCGTGCGTCGTCTCGTCGACCTCGCCGGGCAGGCCGGGGCGCCGCGAGGCGTCGAGCATGCGCGTCAGCGGCGAGAACCGGAGCACGCCCTCGGCCGACGTCTGATACCAGGCCTTGAGCCCCTCGTCGCCCGAGCCCGCGACGAGGTCGGGCTGTTCGTCGCCGTTGAAGTCGGCCGAGTCGATCGCGTAGTACATCCCCTTGTGTGGGAAGCGGAAGCTCTGCTCGAGGAACCTCGGCACGAGGAACGCGTAGCCCTCCCGGTCGTCGCGCTCCGGAGCCGGCCGCGGGAGTTGGAGCCAGAGGCGGACGCCGCGCTGATCGAACGACGTTGCGGCGAGGTCGGGCAGGTCGTCGCCGTTGAAGTCGGCGATCTTCGCGTCCCAGTAGCTGCCCTGGCCGGCGAGCACGATAGGCGTTGTCCACCAGCCCGCCTCGCGGTCGGCCGGGCGGCGGTCGTTGAGGAACAGGCAGACGCCGAGCCGGCTGCGATAGCCGGTCGCGGCGATGTCGATCTCGTGGTCGCCGTTGAAATCGCCCACGGCGACGCTCTGGTAGTTGAGCTTGATGGCCGGGTCTTCCTTGGCGCGGGCCCAGCCGCCGCGGCCGCTGCCATACCAGATGTCGAGCCCGCCCGGGTTGCCCCAGCGCGCGGCGACGAGATCGAGGTGCGAGTCCTTGTTGAAGTCCGCGACGGCCACGTCGTGGTACGTGTCGCCCGTCTTGGGCCCGAGGTCGCGCGACCAGCCCTCGCCCTTCCGGTTCAGCCAGACGGCGATGCCGCCGGCGCCGCGCTCCAACCTCCGGCTCGCGACGATGTCCGGATGCCCGTCGTCGTTGAGGTCGGCCAGCTTGACGGCCGTGTAGCTCTGCGTGATGGTGACCGGGTCGGCTTCCTTCCACACGAGCTTGTCGGTGTTGAGCCAGACGCGGACGCCGGGCACGTCGCCCTGGCCGGCGACGACGAGGTCGGGCCGCCCGTCCTTGTTGAGGTCGCCCGCGGCGAGGCCCGTCGGCCGGCCGAGGTGGCGGGGCCCGTCGACGCTGCTCCACGTGCCGTCGCCGTTCGCGAGCCAGACGCGGATGCCGCGGCGGTCGGCCCCGCCGGCGGCGACGTCGGGCAGCCCGTCGCCGTCGAAGTCTGCGATGGCGGTGCAGTGGAAGTTCCCGCTCGCGGCCGGCCCGAGCGCCGCCGTCCAGTGCGTGTCGCGCGTCGGATGCGCCGTCTTCGCGAGTTGGGCATCGGGCACCTCCTCGCCGACGCGGCCCCGGCCGACCGGATCGCACCCGGCGACCGCGACAGCCGCCGCGAGCAGCCCCGCCGCCATCATCCCTCTCGTCCTCATCGTCCGCACACCTCTCATCAGGTCTTCACGAGGTCCCGTTCGTCCATCGGCTTCGTCACGTACAGGAGCGGCCGCAACGCCAGGTCCACCAGCTTCGGCCGCTTCAGCTTCTGGCCCGAGGCGTCGTACTCGACGACGACCGCCGGGCGCAGCAGCTTGTCGGGGCTGGTCCGCACGACCCGCGCCGTCTCGCCCGTGTTGAGCTGCACGTAGCTCTCGAGCGGGAAGACCGAGACCTCCGACACGAGCGCGCGGATGATGGCCGCCGGGAAGAACCGGTCGCGCATCGCGATGACCTCGCGCAGCGCGTCGAACGCGATGAAGGCCTTGCGGAACGTCCGCGGGTGCGAGAGCGACTCGAACACGTCGGCGAGCCCGATGATCTTGGCGAACTCGCAGATGTCCTCGCCCTTCAGGCCCTGCGGATAGCCGTCGCCGCGGATCCGCTCGTGCTCCTGGGCGACAGCCGTCGTCAGCCATTCGTATCGCTCGCCGAGCGCGCTCAGAACTTTCCGCGCGTGCTCGGGGTGCTCGCGGATCTGCGCGAGCTGGCGGCGCGAATATCGGCCCGATGCCTCGATGACGTCGGGCGGCACGCAACTCATCCCGACCTCGTGGCAGAGGGCCGCCATCGCGAGCGCCGTCAGCTCTTCGGGATCGTAGTTGAGGCCGCGGCCGATCTTGATGCTGAAGATAGCGACGTTCGGCGCGTCCTGCGACGTCGCGTTCGGCTCGTAGGGCCGCAGGGCCTTCAGGAGGAGGCGGTTGCTCGCCTCGCACTCCTGCACGAGTTGCGTGGCGAGGTCGCGGCACCGCTCCATGTCCGGCGGCCCTCCCTCGCGCGCGTGGGCCATCGCGTCGGCCGCGAAGTCGCAGCAGCCGGCGTAGAGCGCCTCGGCGCGGGTGATGTGGCTCGCGGACGGGTCGGCGGGCGCCTCGTCGGCGGAGCCGGCCTCCGGCGCGGCCGCGGGCACGCTTTCGGCTCCGCGGAGCAGCAGCTCGCGGAGGCGCGAGCGGACCGCCGGGCCGTCGATGGGCTTGCAGACATAGTCGTCGGCGCCGAGCTGGCCGCCCGCGACCATGTCGGGCGTCTCCTGCGTGTTGCTGACGAGCACGACGGCGATGTCGCGGGTCGCGGGGTCGCTCCGGAGCGCGGCGAGCACCTCGCGCCCGCCCGGGCCCTCGAGTTCGAGGTTCGCGACGACGAGCCGCGGGCGGTGGCGCCGCGTCAGCTCGACCGCCTGGTCGCCGTTGTCGGTCAGCAGCGGCATGTAGCCGAGCTGGCGGACCGGGTCGGCCAGCGCCTCACGGTCGGCCGGGTCTATCTCGGCGACGACGGCGCACTTGCCCTGCGCCGGGCCGGCCGCATCGCTCGCCACGTCGTGCTGGCTCCTGAGCAGGTCCTTGAACTGCATCGCTGGGTCCTCGTTCTATGCCACCGATTCGACGATGTCGGCCCCGACCTCCGCCGCCTCGTGCTGGAAGCCCATCCACAGGCACAGGTCGCCGAGGTTGTTGATCCGGCGCGGGCAGCCGTAGCTGCGCTCGTAGATGCGTTCGATCGCGTCGGCCGTGAAGATCGGCCGCGCCGCCCCCGCGACGCCCAGCCGGTAGGACAGATACTTGCCCGTGTCGGCCAGGTCGAACGTGTGGAGATGCGTGCTGACCGAGAGCCGCTGCTCGAGCTGCGGCAGCGCGGCGACCTGCTCCCGAAGCTCCGGCTGCCCGACGAGCAGCAGCGTCATCAGGAACCGGTCGTTGAGTTGATAGTTGAGCAGAAGCCGCAGCTCCTCGAGGATCGCCTTCTTCTCGATGACCTGCGCCTCGTCGACGATCAGGACGGTGTGCGAGCCGTTCCGCACGTTCTCGTGCAGCACGTCGCCGATCGCGCGCGTCAGCTTGAGGCGGCTGTTCGTGCGCAGCTCGTGGCCGAGCTGGTAGAGGATCTCGCGCAGGAACTCGACGCCCGTCAGCTTCGGGTAGCTGATGACGGCCGTGCAGATGCCGTGGCGCTCCAACTCCCCGACGAGCACGCGGATGAGGAGCGTCTTGCCACAGCCGTAGTCGCCGGTCAGCATCGCGCCGCCCTTGCGGGTCTGGGCCGCATAGGTCAGCAACTCGACCGCCTGGCGGTGTTCATCCGACGGGAAAAGATACTTCGGGTCGGGGGAGTTCTCGAACGGTTTTTCTGCAAGGTGCCAGAACGCCTCATACATCCGCGCGGTCCTCCGGCACAGCGGGCGCAGGGCAGCGGCGGGGCGCCCGACAGACGGACCGTCCCCTCCCGGCGCAACAGTGGTGCAGCGACGATGCAACAAGTACCATGGTATCGAAGAGGTGCATCGACCTTCAAGGCGCTATTACGGAAAGGGTGCGCCGCGCGGGAGGAGGGGTGAGCGCGCGCGCCGCAACTTGACTCGCGCGGGTGATTCTGGGACAATCGTCCCCGGCATGTCCACGGAAACGAAGACCCTCGTGACGGGAGGGGACGGGGTCGGTTCGCCCGCGGTCCGGGAAGCGGCCGAAATCCTGGCCGGCGGCGGGCTTGTTGCGTTCCCGACCGAGACGGTCTACGGCATCGGCGCGAACGCGGCCGATCCGGGCGCGATGGAGCGCCTCCGGACGCTCAAGGACCGGCCCGCGGACAAGCCCTTCAGCGTGCATATCGCCGATCCGGACGGCCTCGAGGGGCTCGTCAACCCGGTGCCGGTGGTCGCGCGGAAGCTGATGGACCGGTTCTGGCCGGGCCCGATGACGATTGTCTTCGGCCGCGCGGACGACGCCGTCGGCGTGCGGCTGCCCGACCACGAGATCGCCCGCGCGTTCATTCGCGCGTGTGGCGTGCCGGTGGTTGCGCCGAGCGCCAACCTCGCCGGACAGATACCGGCGACGACGGCCGCGGAGGTCGCCGCGGCGCTCGACGGCCGGATCGACGCGATCCTCGACGGCGGGCCCGCGCCGGGCGGAGAGCCAAGCTCGGTCGTCCGCGTCTGGCGGACCGGCTGGGAACTGCTGCGCGAGGGCGCCGTGCTCGAGGACGAGATCGATCGCGCGATGAGGTGCGTGCTCGTCTTCATCTGCACGGGCAACAGCTGCCGCAGCCCGATCGCCGCCGCCCTCTGCCGCGAGGCGCTCGCGAAGCGTTTCCGCGTCGAGGAAAACGACCTCGAGCCGCTCGGATACGAGGTCGTGTCGGCCGGGACGGCCACCGCGGGCGGCGGACGCGCGAGCGAGAGCGCAATGGCGGCGGCACGCGACGCGGGGCTCGACGTCTCGGGTCACCGGTCGCAGCGGCTCACGCGCGAGACGCTCGAGGCGGCCGACCGGGTGTATGCGATGAACGAGCATCACGCGGAGTCGGCACGCGGGCTGTGCCCCGAGGCGGCGGACAGGATCGAGCTGCTCGACCCCGCGGGCGGGGTCATCGAGGATCCGATCGGGCTGCCGGTCGAGCAGTTTCGGAAGATCGTGCGGCGCATGCGGCAGTGCGTCCAGAGTCGGGTGGACGAGCTATGAAGATCGCGGTCGCGGCCGACCACGCCGGTTGGCAGGACAAGACGTGGCTTCTCGAACGCTTGCGGGACTTGGGCCACGAGGTCGTGGACTTCGGGACGGGGTCCGAGGAGTCATGCGACTACCCCGACTACGCGGCCGCGGCCGCGCAGGCCGTGGCCGGCGGCGCGTGCGACCGCGGCGTGCTTGTCTGCGGGACGGGCGTCGGGATGTCGATGGCGGCAAACAAGGTCAACGGCATCCGCGCGGCCGCGTGCCAGACGGTCGACGCGGCGCGCCTGAGCCGCGAGCACAACGGCGCGAACGTGCTGTGCCTCGGCGCGCGCGTGACGGATCGCGAGACGATGCAGGAGATCGTCGACGTGTGGCTGGCGTCAGCGTTTGAGGGCGGCCGGCACGGGCGCCGGGTCGACAAGATCATGGCCCTGGAGGAAGGGGAGGGTTGTTGACCGCCCGACTGCGCAATATCCTGAGCGTCGTCTTTGCCTTCGCGCTGCTCGTCTCGAGCGCCCGGGCCGCCGAGCCCGCCGACGAGAGGGCGGAGAAGAGAGCGGCGAAGAGGGCGGCGAAGAAGAGGGCCGCAAAGGGGCTGCTCCCCAAGCTCTACATCCGGGCCGACCACCGCGAGTTCGAGCTCGAACGCGGCGTCGCGCTCGTCACCGGCAACGTGCGGTTCATGCCGCCCGGATCCGATCAGCTCATCGCGGCCGACGCCGGCATCATCTGGGTCAAGGAGAAAGAGGCCTACCTCGAGGGCAACATTCGCATCTACAGGACCCTCGGCCCGCCGGTCGATCCGGCCGAGTTCAACGTGCCCAAGCCCGACCTGCGCGACCGCACGGGCCTCGAGCCGAACGAATCGCTCGAGGAGGCCGGCGACGTCGCCCACCTCGTCCAGCCGGAGCGCCGGAAGGGCGTCGTGCTCATCGACACGCGTGTCGCCGTCTCCGAGGCCGAGCGCGCCTACGTCAACTGGGCGACCGGGACCGCCTATCTCGTCAAGCCAACGCTCCGGTTCGCCAAGGCCGACCGCGTCGCCAACTGGGTCGTGACCGCGCCGTCGGCCGAGGGCATCGCGACATACGCCGTGCCCGTCCGCGACAAGGACGGGGTGCCGACGGGCAAGATCGAGAAACGGCGGCACTACGTGATGAAGGGAGCGACCTTCACCGCGTGCACGTTCAAGCGGCCGCACACCCGCATCACGACGACGCGGGCCGACGGGGTCGAGGGCGACCGCATCCTGATGAAGAACGCGCTCTTCCATTTCGGCGACGTGCCCGTTTTCTACTTCCCCGTCGCGTACAAGGACCTCGAATACGACTGGCCCTGGATGAAGGTCGCGGCCGGATCGTCGTCGCAGATGGGCGCGTTCGCGATCGTCGAGTTCAAGGTCCAGCCGATGAAGGGCGTCGAGCTGCGGCCGCGGATCGAGCTGATGTCCGAGCGGGGCGCGGCCTACGGGCTCGACGCCGAATACAAGCTCGGGCGGAACAAGAACATCCGGGGCGCGCTCAAGGCCTTCTGGCTTCCGAGTGATAACGGCGACGACGAGCGGGCCGACACGGGCCGCGACGGCTCGCCCTGGCCGGGCACGTGGCCGCCCGCGATGGGCGCGATGCCGGGCACCATCCCGAAGGGCGTCACGAATCGCTATCGCATCTCGTTCACCCACCAGCAGGAGGTGCCGGAGGGCTGGGAGTTCGACGCCGAGTTTCACAGGTTCAGCGACGCCAACGTCTACCGCGAGTTCTTCGAGGACGAGTTCAAGACGGAGAAGCGGCCGGAGACCCGCATGCTCCTCAAGCGCCAGCAGGGCAACTGGGCCGTCTTCATCCACCTCAAGAAGCAGGCGAACAGCGGCTTCCTCGACCAGACCGAGTATCTGCCGCAGATCGGGTTCAACTGGATCGCGCAGCCGATCGGCGGCGGGTTTCTCTTCACGACCGACACGGAGGTCACGCGGGTCACGACGCGTTACGGCGACACGCGCGGCCGCGCGGGCCAGACGAACGTCGCCATCACGCGGCGGCAGATTCGCTGGAACGAATACGAGCGGCCGCCTGCGCTGACGCTCCGGCAGAACGACACCGACAACCTGACGTCGTGGCGGGTCGACACGGTCAACACGATCTCGCGCCCGTTCGAGTGGGGCATCTTCGACATCGAGCCCTACGTCGGCTGGCGCGGCACGTGGTATCAGCGCGGGATCGACGGCACGCGGGGCGGATACGGGCCCGCGGTCGCGCCCGTCCCGCCGGCCGCGCCGCTCCCGCCCGGCATCGCCGTGCGGCGCACGCGCACCGACGACGTCTATCGCAACCAGATCCTCGCCGGCGGGCGCATCGCGACCCAGTTCCACCGGATGTATGACGTGAGCGACCGGCCGATCCTCCGCCGCTACTTCCCCGGCGGCCAGCGCCACATCATCACGCCCGAAATCCGCTACACCTACGAGAGCCGCCCGACCGAGACCTCGCGGCATCTGCCCGAGAACGACGAGGTGAGCGAGCAGGACGGGCTGCACCGCATCTCGTTCGGCCTGCGCAACCGGTGGCAAACGAAACGGGCGCGCGTCGAGCGCGACCCGCGGGCGCCGCTCGGCGGCGAGTGGCACCGCCGCAAGCTCGCCGTGCTCAAGGCCCGCGAGGGCGAGCCCGTCGACGTCGTCGACCTCGACGTCGAGATCGACCTCTTCACGAACCCGCCGCGCGACAACGCCCACCTGCGCGGCCGGCCGAACCGCCGATGGTCGAACCTGCGGACCGACCTCGCCGTGCGGCCGACCGACAAGACCACGATCGTCTTCGACACCGAGTTCGCCACGAGCGGCGCCGGCTCCAGCGGCGCCGGCGGGTTCGAGGTCATCGGGATCGGTGTCTCGCACCAGCCGCGGCCCGACCTCACCTTCAGCGTCGGCCACCAGTACCACTTCCACGACGCCTCGCTGATCTCGGTCGCCGCCGACTGGGAGCTGGACCCCAAGTGGCACCTGCGGTTCGACATCCAGCACGACGTCTCGGGCGGTGGCGACTGGGACCGCACGGTCGAAATCTCCCGCCGGTTCCACGAGTGGCAGGTCGTCGTCGGCTACTCGTTCGATCAGGGGAAGGACGCAAACACGGTGTCGATCGGCATTTCCCCGACGCGGACGCAGCTCTACCGCCCGAGCTGGCGGTTCCAGCCGCGGAGCGTCGAGTCCTTTCAGTTGGCCGAAGGAGCGAGGTGAATCCCATGCCGAAAGTGGTCTATCCGGGCTCGTTCGATCCGATCAGCTACGGGCACATCGACCTGGTCGAGCGGGGGCTGAAGGCGTTCAGCGAGGTGATCGTCGCCGTCGCCCGCAACGAGGGCAAGGGGCCGCTGTTCACGATGGAGGAGCGAACGGCCATGGCCCGCGAGGTCTTCAAGGACATGCCCAACGTGCGGGTCGAGTCCTACGACGGGATGACGGTCGATTACGTCCGCTCGGTCGGCGCGTCGATGATCCTCCGCGGCATCCGGACGGTCTCCGACTTCGAGTATGAGTTTCAGATGGCGCTGACGAACCGCTACTTCGCCGACGACATCGAGATGGTCTTCATGATGACGAGCAGCCAATACGCCTTCCTGAGTTCGCACTTCATCAAGGAGGCGGCGTCGCTCGGCGCCGACGTGTCGGGGTTTGTCCCGCCGTGCGCCGAGGCGAAGCTGAAGGAAAAGCTGGCGACAGGGAGACGGTGACGCATGAGCGAGAACGACTCTGACGTGAACGAGGCCGCACCGGCCGACGCCGGTGAGGCCCCCACCGAGGCCGCGGCTCCGAAGAAGCCCCTCATCGGGCCCGACGTCGACATCCGGCGCCTCATCCTCGTCGCACTCGTCTGCATCGGTGGCGTCGCCTATGTCTTCTGGGAAGACGTGCGCGATATCGTCAAATCGCCGGAGATCGTCGAGCCGGTCGCGCTGGCCGAGGCGTTCGAGGCGGAGAACGAGGTCGCCGTGACCGCCGGCGCCCTCGACATCACGTTCAACAAGGCCGGGGCGGCGATCACCGGGCTCGCGTGGAGCCACCCTTCCGAGGGCTACACCGAGCAGCTTGTCTCGCAGGAGGGCCTGCCGAACCGAGCCCTCGTCGTCGAGCTGCCCGATCGCGAAGCGGTTGCGCACGGGCTGTTCTCGCTCGAGAGCAACAAGCTCGAAGGCGGCGTGCGCACGCTTGTCTTCAAGAAGGACGACTTCGACGACAAGCTTGTGATCACGAAGACCTTTCGCATCCACACCGGCACGCCGATGATCGAGCTGGTGGTCGAGATCACCGGCATCCCGATCGGCGACGCGATGGGCCGCGAGGGCTACCGGCTGCTCATCTCGAACGCCGTCGGCCTGCCCGACGAACTCGACAAGGACGACCCGCTTGTCACCGTCCGCTCCGACCGGATCGCCGACCATCACCCGGTGCGCCGGGTCTCGGGCGAGCGCCAGTGGCCCAACGAGGACGAGCGGAAGCGCGCCGGCCATGCCGGCGTTGAGGGCGTGCCGACGCTTGAATGGGTCGCGACGGCCAGCAAATACTTCGCGCTCATCGCCCGCCCGGACGAGCCGATGCGGGGCGCCGGGCTGACGTTCGTCCGCACGGCCAAAGCCGGAGCGGCCGTGTCGCTCAATGTCGTTCCGCGCGCCGCCACCGACCAGGTGAAAGACACGTTCCACATCTACGCCGGGCCCAAAGACTACGATGCGCTCGAGAAGCTCCCCGGCCGCATGCAGGAATCGATCGACTACTGGTACTTCGGCCGCGAGGCGACCCTGCTGCTCAAGCTCATTCACGGGCGGGTGATCGCGAACTACGGCCTCGCCATCATCATCGTCACGATCATCTTCCGGCTCCTCATGTGGCCCGTCACGCGGATCAACCTGCGCTCGATGGTCCGGCTGAAGCTCGCGAACGCGAAGCTGGCCGACATCGACGCGCGCGAGCCGCCGCGCGCGGCCGACGACGCCAAGGAGTGGATCGAGGAGCTGCTGCCGCTGGTCGAGGCCGGCGCGACCGACCCCGGTGAGCGGCGCCGCGCCCGGACCGAGTGGCTCCGCGACCAGCTCGCCGCCGGGACAGAGCCCGATGAACTCCGGCGGCTGCTCGACGACGACGACGCCCGGCTCGGCTGGGTGAAGGAGATGCGGGCCGAGTGGCTCAAGGGCGCCCGCGTCTGGGAGAAAGTGCAGAGCCGGGCGACCCTCGGCGCCTTCCTCCCGATGCTCATCCTGCTCCCGATTCTCCTCGTCCTCTACTACGCGCTCAACGCGGGCTACGAGTTCTACCGGCAGCCCTTCATGCTCTGGATCACCGACATCTCGCGGCGCGACCCCATCTTCCTGCTGCCCGTGCTGATGGGCCTGGCGATGATGGGCCAGTTCCGAATGATGATCGAAGATCCGAGCAAGGAGCGGAGCTGGATCATCATGCCCGTCGCGTTCACCATCATCTTCGCGTTCTTCTCCGCGGGCCTCGTGCTGTTCTGGTTCGTCGACACGCTCGCGGGCTGGGGCCAGCTGGCCATCATCAAGATGGGGAAGAAGGACGATGGGGCGCCCGAGCCGGCGCCCGAACCGGAACCGGAGCCAGATACGGAGCCCGAGCCGGCGCCCGAGTCGGCGCCCGAGTCGGAGCCCGCGGACACAGCCCAGGCCTGAGATGCGCATCATCGGCGGACAGAACCGTGGCCTGAAACTCGCAACGCCCAAGGGGCGCGAAGTCCGCCCCATCCTCGACCGCGTCCGCGAGTCGCTCTTCGGCATACTCCGCAACGACGTGCCCGGCGCCCGCGTCGCCGACCTGTTCGCGGGCACCGGCGTCATCGGGCTCGAGGCGCTGAGCCGCGGCGCCGAGGCCTGCGTCCTCATCGACCGCGACGCGAGCTGCATCGCCACCATCCGCGAGAACGTCCGGCGGGCGCGGCTCGAAGACCGCTGCGACGTCGTCCGCGGCGACGTCTTCCACTCGGCCGCCGACCTCGCGGGGGCCGGGCTGTTCGACCTCGTCTTCGTCGATCCGCCGTACCGGCTGATGCGCGGGCCGCGCAACATCAAGAAGGCCGAGCGGCTGATCGAACGGCTCGGCGAGCCCGACGTCCTCGCCGGCGACGGCATCCTCGTCCTGCGGTTCCCGTCCGACGTCGACGTGCCGGGCCAACTCGGCCCGCTGACGCAGACCGACTGCCGCCGCTACGGCGGCATGAAGATCGCCTTCTTCACGAGAGAACAGTGAGGGGCCAGGTTATGCTGCCGAGAGAACGCGTCTTCGCCGCACTCGAACATCGCGAGCCCGACCGCGTGCCGTGGGGCGAGCATTTCATCGACTACAACGTCTTCGAGGATATCCTCGGCCGCGAGACGTTCGTCCACGCCAAGATGAAAGAGACGCAGGCGCTGTGGGACGGCCGCCGCGACGAGGTTGTCGAATCCTACAAGCGCGATCTGCCCGACCTCATCCGCGCGCTCGAGATGGACATCGTGGCCGTCAACGCCGTTCCGCCGAAGGGCCACCAGCCGACGCCGATGGAAAAGCTCGACCACGAGACCTATCGCGACGACGCCGGCAACCTCTTCCGCGTCTCCGCGACGACCCACGACCTGATGCCATACAAACGCGCCCCGGTCACGAACTACGAACTCCCGAGCATCGAGGGCCTGCAGGAGCAGATCGACAAGCTCGACAACGAGCCCGAGTCCGAGCCCGACCTGAACCATTCCGGCTGGGAGCTTGTCAATCACATCGTCAAAGAGATGAAGGACACGCATTTCATCATGCTCCTGTCCGGCGACCTCGGCTTCCCGATGTGCGGCGCGACCGAGGAGGAGCAGTATATGAGCTTGCTGCTCGAGCCCGAGCGCTGCAAGAAGCTCGGCGAGCTGTGGGGTAAGCGGCTCGTCAAGGGCACCGCGCCCCTCGCGAAGCTCGGCGTCGACGGCATCATGCCCTGCGGCGACCTCGGCGGCAGCACGGGAATGCTGGCCAGCCCCGGGATCTACCGCGAGATGGTCTATCCCTGGCACCGGGCCCACGCGGCCGAGGCCCACAAGCACGGGCTCAAAATCCTCAAGCACTGCTGCGGGCACGTCTGGCCCGTTATCGACGAGCTGGCCGAATGCTACGACGCCTACGAGGGCATCCAGGCGAGCGCCGGGATGGACATCAGGAAGCTGAAGGAGCGCGTCGGCGACAGGCTCTGCCTCTGGGGCGGCATCTGGCACGAGCACATCATCCTGGGTGATGTCGACGAGATCCGCGCGGACGCGCGCTACTCGTTCGAGCACGCCGCGCCCGGCGGCGGATACATCATGGGCTCGACCCACTCGCTCGCCGTCGACGCCAGGCCCGAGAACATCCTCGAGATGAAGCGCTGCCGCGACGAGTGGGGCGTCTATCCCATCGATCCGAAGCGATTCACGTGACGTGGGCTTGGGGGGATCAGGCCTCTTTGCCGTTCGCCGCGCCGCCGGCCGTATCCTCTGAGTGCCCGGCGTTTCGCTCAAACGGTATCCCGTTCTCCTCGAGCCAGCCCGCAGCAATCTCCTCAAGTGCGCGATCCCGAAACCGATACCAATCGTCTTCGACGCCGAGCCGACAAATCGTGTCCTTGAAACGGCGGAACGCCCCCGAACCGTGAATGGCGTCGCTCAGGGCCTCGCTGCAACCCTCATCGTCCACCGAGGCGGCGAAGCGCTCCATGATCGACCACTCGTGGATTTCGAACTTGTCAGGAAGAGCCAGATAATCGTCCGAATCCAGCGCCTCCCTGATCTTCGGAAGCAGCTCGCGTTGCCAGGCGGGAACGATGACGGAATCCTCCGGCTCTTCCAGAGCCCGGCGATCCTCTTCCGTGACCGTGACGAACTCGCCGGTTCGCTTGTTGAGATAGACGGCCGATTCGTCGCCGAGCATCTCCATCTGCTCCGCAACGTCCCGAAGCTTGACTGAGATCGGCATGGCCATTCTCCTTTGCGTGTTACTGCGACGCCTGATCGTTCGTCCTGAGCGATCCCTTGGGCGTGTTCACGCCCATCAGCGTACTTCCGGAAGCGAAAACAAGCAAGCCCGCAGTTCGCGGAAAGACCACCAACCGAGAACGGCGGAGGCCCAGGGACGCGGCCGCGGCGCCAGAACGGGCTTTCGCGCCACCTGGACCATTCGGAATCCGCCGTGTGGAAAAGCCCCGCCGCCCGGGCTATTTCAAAACCCAACCTTGACTTGGCCCAAGGGCGATGTCGCACTATAATGCGAGAGCGACACGGCCGGGCTCGGACTGTCAGGGAATCCGCCGACTCAGGAGGTGTGGCTTGCGAACCCGACACGTGGCACGCGCCCTCGTCTTCCTCTCCGCGTTCCTCGTCCTTTCCGTCGCGTCCGGCGCCGACTGGCCGCAGTGGGGCTACGATGCCGAGCGGTCGCGCGTCAGCCCCGCCCAAATGCCCGCCGGCCTGAAGCTCCAGTGGACCCGCCAGCTCGCGAAGCCGGAAAAGGCGTGGCCCGAACCGCAGTACATGCTCCACTTCGACCGCTCCTACGAGCCGATCGCCAGGGGTAAGCTCCTCTTCGTCGGATCGATGGTCCGCGATCGCGTCACGGCCTACGACACCGAGACGGGCGAGGAGCGGTGGCGGTTCTATGCCGGGGGCCCGATCCGGTTCGCGCCCGTCGCCTATGAGCACATGCTCTACGTCGCGTCCGACGACGGATTCCTCTACTGCCTGGACGCGAAGACGGGCGAGCTGATCCGGGAGCTTCGCGGCGGGCCCGACAATCGTCGTGGGCTCGGCAACGGGCGCCTCTGCAGTCTCTGGCCCGCGCGCGGCGCGCCCGTCCTCCACGGGGATACCGTCTACTTCGCCGCCAGCATCTGGCCGTTCATGGGCACGTTCATCTACGCACTCGACGCGCGGACCGGTAAGGTCGTCTGGTGCAACAGCGGGAACGGCTCGCGTTGGACCGATCAGCCGCACGGGGGCGCGGCCGCGTTCTCCGGCGTCGCGCCGCAGGGCTACCTCGCCGCGACCGACAAGTTCCTCGTCGTGCCCAACGGCCGCACACTGCCCGGCGTGTTCGACCGCGCCACGGGCCGCTTCCTCTACTCGCACATGGGCACGAAGTGGGGCGGGGCCGAGGTGCGGGTCGCGCGGGGCACGATGAACGTCATGGGCCTGCGGTTCGACGTCGCCACCGGCCGCGGCATGGGCGGCGCCACCGGCTTCCCCGCCGACAAGGGCCGCATCTTCCTCATCGACCCGGGCCAGGGGTCGATCATCGGGCAGGAACCATACACCGTCGACGAGCCCGACCGCTCGGGCAAGCCGCGGCCCGTCGAAAAGGTCCGCAAGGTGTGGGAGGGCAAGGTCACCCCGGCCCTGGCCGAGATCCACATCAAGGCCGGCGACCGTCTCTACGGCCGCGGGAGCGACGGCTCCGTGCTCGGCGTCGCCCTCCTGCCTGGCGGCGGCGTCAAGCTCGACTTCCGCGCTGAAATCGAGGGCCGGCTCTGGCGCCTTCTCGCCGCCGACAACAAGCTCTTCGCCGTCAACGAGGCCGGCCGCATCTACTGCTTCGGCACGAAGGGCGGCGAGCCGAAGACGCACGCTCTCGCGACCGCGCCCCTCGCGGCCCCGCCCGCCGACAAGTGGACGGAACGCGCCGCGGCGCTCCTGAAGCAAAGCGACGCGACCGGCGGGTGGTGTGTCTCGCTCGGCATCGGCAGCGGCCGCCTCATCGACGCGGTCCTGCGGCGGTCGAAGCTGCATGTGATCGCGATCGACCGCGACGCGGCGAAGGTCGACGCGCTCCGCCGCCGGATGGACGACGCCGGGCTCTATGGCTCGCGCGTCACGGCCCTCGTCGGCGACCCGTTCGACTACGACCTCCCGCCCTACATTGCGGACCTCATCTTCAGCGAGAACCTCATCGCCGCCGGCTTCGACGCGCGAACGCACAAGCCCGGGCGCATCGTCGGCCCGCTCCGGCCCTACGGTGGCACGGCCGTGTTGCCCGCGCGGGGCGCGGCGCGCGCGCTGCTCGTCTGGGCGCGGAACGGCCGGCTCGACGGGGCGACCGTCCGCCGCGCGGCCGACGACATCATCATCCGCCGCGCGGGCGCGCTCCCGCGCTCGGCCGACTGGTCGCACCAATACGCCGACGCCGCCAACAGCGTCGTCTCGCCCGACGACCGCGTCCGCCTCCCGCTCGGGCTGCTCTGGTTCGGCGGCAACACCCACCTCGACATCCTGCCGCGCCACGGGCACGGCCCGACCCCGCAGGTCGTCGCCGGGCGCCTCATCATCGAGGGCATCGACATGCTGTCCGCACGCGACGCCTACACCGGCCGCGTGATCTGGAAGCGCACGTTCAAGGGCTTCTCGAACTTCGGGATGTACTGGGACCATTCGTTCCGGCCCGACGTCCGCGACCGGTCCTACAACCAGGTGCACATCGCGGGAGCGAACGCGTTGGGCGCGAACTATGTGAGCGCGCCCGACCACGTCTACCTCATCAACGGGCCCGACCTGCTCGTGCTCGATGCGGCCACGGGCGAGACCGCGAAGACGTTTCGCCTGCCGAGGCGCGAGAACGACCGGCCCAACTGGGGCGTCGCCATGCGCGTCGGCGACCTCCTGATTGCCGGAACCGAGCCGGTCGACATCCGCCCGCCGCCGAAGCCGGCCGTCGCGCCCGCCGCCGGAGAGTTCCGCCTCGAGGGCGCGCCGGGCGTGACGCTCAACCGCAAGTTCGCCACCGGGAGCCGCTCGCTCGTCGTACTCGAGCGCCGCACCGGCCGCGTGCTCTGGTCGCGCCGCGCGCGAATGAGCTTCCGGCACAACGCCATCGTCGCGTCGGGCGACAAGGTCTTCGTGATCGACGGGTTTTCTGCGCCGCAGCGAAGCTGGCTCAAGACCGCGGGCCGCGCGGCGCCCGACGGAGCGGTCTTCGCGCTCGAACTCCGCACGGGCAAGGTCGTCTGGGAGGCGCGGCAGAACGTCACCGGTACGTGGCTCGGCTACTCGAAGGAGCACGACATCCTGCTCCAGGGCGGGAGCGCCTCGCGCGACCGCGCGGGCGACGAGACGCGCAACGGCCTCATCGCCTACCGCGGGCGTGACGGCGGCATCGTCTGGTCCGACCTCGAACGCGCCCACACCGGCCCGATGATTCTCCACGGCGACACGTTTATCACGAACGGCGGCTGGGGCGGTGAGGTCTTCGAGCTCAAGACCGGCAAGCCGAAGACGCTCGCACACGCGCTGACCCTCAAGCCCGTCCCGATGCGGTGGGGCCGGCTCTACGGCTGCAACACCGCCATCGCCGGCAAGCACCTGATGACGTTCCGGTCCGGCGCCGCGGGTCACTTCGACCTCGACAGCGCCGGCGGCACCGGCAACTTCGGCGGTTTCAAGTCGGGCTGCACGTCGAGCCTCGTCCCCGCGTGCGGCGTGCTCAACGCGCCCGACTACACCCGCACCTGCACCTGCGCCTACCAGAACCAGACCTCGCTCGCCCTCGTCCACATGCCGTCCGTCGAGACGTGGACGTTCAGCGACCTGCCGCACCCCGGCAAAGACCCCATCCGGCGCGTCGGCCTCAACCTCGGCGCGCCGGGCGACCGGAAACACGGCGCGACGCTCTGGCTCGACATGCCGCCGGTCGGCGCGAGGGGCCCACAGGTCACGTGCGGGCTCGGGCCCGTCGCCGAGAAACGGTTCGCCGGGCGGTTCTTCCGGTCGCATTCGTCGGCCGTCGAGGCCGGGCCGCTGCGGTGGGTGGCCGCGTCGGGCGCCGAGGGCGTCACGGTCCTGACCGTCGACCTCATTCCCGCAGGCGGGGCGCCGGCTGGCTACACGGTCCGGCTCGTCTTTGCCGAGCCGAAGGCCGGGGCGGAAGCGGGCGGCCGCGTGTTCGACGTGTTGCTTCAGGGCGAGGTGGTCGAGGCGAAGTTCGACGTGGTCGCGGCCGCGGGCGGCGCCCGGCGGTCGGTCGTCCGCGCCTACAAGAGCGTGCGCGTGACGGGCAAACTTGTCGTCGAGCTGAAGCCCGTCAAGGGCGAACCGATCCTGTGCGGCGTCGAGGCAATCGCCCAGTAACAGAGAACAGCGCCGCCCGCCAACGGCGGACGGCGCTGCTTCAGGTTCCCGCTTCTATCTTGACAAGCTCCATGCGTCTCACGCACGGCGCCGACGGCGTGCCAGCGCGATCAGCGCGGCCCCGCCGAAGAGCGACAGCGCGGCCGGCTCGGGAATCGGCTCTTCGCCCGACTCGATGACCTCGCCGTGCAGGGTGATGGCGATGTCGTCGAACGCACCGTTGTAGCTGTCGTTCTTCCCCACACAGCTCAGGGTGACCGAGCCGGTGAAGGCGCCCAGCGTGTCGGAGCCGAGCCGCACGATCGGCTCGAACATCTCGCCCGGGCCAAGATCGGTGAACGGATCGAAGCCGGTGCAGACGAACGCGCCGGGGTCGAGCACCCACGAGCCATCGATCCAGTCGCCGGGGGCGAGGCAGTCGTTGAGGACGGAGATCTCCATCTCGCGAGGGCCGCTGCTCTGGAAGAAGGTACCGAAGTCGAGGGCGTACTCGATCTCACTGATCTTGGTCAGGACACCGACGCCGCCGGTCTTGATGACCTCGGGGTCGGCGTAGTTGTTCACCATGATGTCCATCGTCAACAGGGCGGTCTCGACGAGGGTCTGGCCCGGGCCGCTGGTTCCGGCGCCGTCGGAGACGTACTCGATGTCGGCTGTGCCGGACTTGTCGCCGGCGGTCGCGCTATCGACGCCCATCTTGAGGTCGTTGCTCGAGCCGCCGGGCGGCAACAGGTTGACGACGCTGATGGGGACCAATCCTCCGGTTACGTTCTCGAACGTGGCGTTCAGACTCTCCGAGTAGCCGTCGTTGGGTGCGAGGTTGTCCACGGGGATCATGACCTCCAGAGCGTCGCCGACGTGGATGGTCAGGTCCAGTGAGAACACCGTCCCCGGTGCCACGCCGGGGTCGGCGTAGCGGAACACGTCGACATTTGCGGTGACCGTCTCGGGGTCGAGCGGCGTGATCCCGCCCGCTCCGTCGTCCGATTCCAGGTCGACCTGAGCCGTACCGGTCTTCGCACCGGCGCTCGACGTGTCCATTCCGATCACCATGCTGGTGCTGTCGGTGCCGCCGCCCGGGAGTTGATAGACCGAGCCCGTCGCGGAACTCACGTCACCCGCGGTCGGCCCGAAGCTTGCGTTGAGGAACTCGGAACCGGGGTCGGCCAGGTTCGAGACGGTCAGCGTCCCCTGGGCCAGGTCGCCCACGTGGACGTTCGCCAGGTTCATCGGGTTGGGCGAGACGTCCGGGACGGCGAGGTCGCTGCCGGCCGGGGTGACGACGCCCTCGAGGTTGAGCGTGATCGGATCGAGCGGGCCGTCGTAGCCGCCGGCGTTCCTGCTCCGCGGGTCGAGGGTGATCGTGCCGCTGAACGGGCCGGGCGTCCCGCTGCCGAGTTCGACTCCGAGGCCGCTGAGGGTGTCGCCTGCGTTGAGGTTGTCGAACGGGTCAAACCCGGTGAGGGTGAAGTCGGGGGCGTTGAGCGTCCACGTGCCCGCGAGCCAGTCGGCGGGGGCCGGCACGTCGTTGGTCAGCCCCAGTTCGGCCGCCATGGCCGGGCCGCCTTCGGTGAACGCGCCGAAGTCGAGGGTGTACAGCGTGCCGCCGCCGGTGAAGGTCCCGTCGCCGGCAAGCTTCGAGAACAACGCCTCGGCGTAGTTGTTGACCTGCGCCTGGACGTCGACGGTCTGAAGCGAGAGCGGCGTGATGCCAAGCTCGCTCGTGCCGGCGCCGTCCGACTCGAAGTCGATCGTCACGATGCCGTTCTTGATGCCGGCGGAACTGGCATCGACGCCCACGATCAAGCTCGCATTATCCGTGTCGCCCGCGGGGAGAAGGTTGAACGAGCCGGCGCCGGTCGCGTCGCCCGTCGTGCCGCTCATGTTCGCGTTGAGCGACTCGGAGTAGCCGTCGGGGGCCACGTCGTTCGTCACGCTCAGAGGTTGCGTCGGTGTGTCGCCGACGTGGACGATGCCGAGGTCGACCGGACTGGCCGTGTTCACCTGGGCGACGGCCAGGCGGTAGACGTCTGCGCTGACGGTGGCCTGTTGCTGGCCCAGCGGGGTCTGGCCCAGGCCGCTCGTGCCGGCGCCGTCCGAGGTGAGATCGACGTTCGCCGTGCCGGTCTTGGCCCCGGCGGCGCTCGTGTCGATGCCGACGACCATCGTGGTGTTGTCGGTGCCGCCCGCGGCGAGGAGGTTGATCGAGCCGACGGCGGAGTTTACGTCGCCGCCCGTCCCACCGAAGCCGGCGTTCAAGCTCTCGGAGTAGCCGTCGGCCACGGCGTCGTTGCTCACCGTGAGCGCTCCCTGCGCCGTGTCGCCCTGGTGGAAGGTGCCGAGATGAAGCGGACTGCCCACATTGCCGTCGGCGTAACGGTAGACGGCGCCGTTCACGGTGACGATCTCAGGGGGCAGCGACGTCGTGCCGAGGCCGCTGCTGTTCGCGCCGTCGGATTCGAGGCCAACGGTTACCGTGCCCGTTTTGGGGCCGGCCGTGGCGGTGTTGATGCCGACCACCAGGTTCGTGCTGTCGCTCTGCTGGGGGCCGAGCTGAACGATCGAGCCGCCGTTGCTCGTGGCGTGGCCCGTCTCGCTCCCGACGTTCGCGTTCAGGTCCTCCGAGTACCCGTCGGCCGGGGCGTTGTTGGCGACGGTCAGCGCCTGCTCGGCCGGGTCGCCGACGTGGTGGTTGCCAAGGTTGACCGGGTTCGGCGAGACGTCCGGGTCGGCGTAGCGGTAGGCCGCGCCGGCGAACTGGAGGATCTGGGTGTCGACGTTGTCGAAGTTGTTGGCGACGTGCACCTGCTGGCCGGTCAGTTCGCCGGCCGAGCTGGCGGTGAACGTGACATCGAAGTCGCCGGTCTGTGAGGCGGGCGCAACCGGGCCGTAGTTCTGGGCGGTAACGCCAGCACCGCTCAGGCGGCCGTCGGTGACGTTGCCGCCGTTAACCCGCATTTCTCACCGGGTGCATGACAAACAGGCCGTCCTGTGTTATAAT
>CAYLQD010000016.1:0-47022 GCA_964385685.1 uncultured Planctomycetota bacterium
CTAGCCGAAGCCAAGTTCGACCACGTCAACATGGTCCACGCATCCTTCGAGGATGTGAACTTGTCCAACATCTCAATGCATTCGGTCACCATGGGTGGTGCAAAGTTCACGATAATCGGGGGACGCCTTACTCAATCCGCTTCGTCCAGCGTAGGTCCTGCCATCCCCAGAATGGGGACATGAGCACTTGGCTGCGTGAACATCGACAAAGGGCGAGAGGACCGGTCTG
The DNA here is from genome assembly GCA_964385685.1 of uncultured Planctomycetota bacterium. Taxonomy (GTDB): domain Bacteria; phylum Planctomycetota; class PUPC01; order PUPC01; family PUPC01; genus CAYLQD01. The sequence continues at coordinate 230 of CAYLQD010000016.1, forward strand.
ATTCGGTGGCCGGGAATCAGCAGGTGCGGGGGCAGCAGCGTGCCCATCAGGCCCAGTAGGTACGCGGCGACCTACGACGCGTGGAACCGGCCACGTGCGGAGGTCACCTGGCAACAGGCGACCGTCTATGCCGGAAGGCCCCTTCAGCGGGACGTTGCCTCCGGCGGGGTCAACAGCTTTCAATGTAGACAGGGCTCGAGAACGCGCGCCGGTCGTCCGTCGCCCCGCTTTCCAGTCGGTAGTACGTCGGGCGGGCGCCGGCCTTCCGTGCGAGCGTGCCGGCGAGCACGCTCTCGCCCTTCGCGTCCCACGTCTTGATGACGCGGCCGTGCGACACGATCCGGGCCCACGCGATGCCGGCGGAGTCTGCGACGCGGAAACGAAGCGTCAGGGCCGAGCCCTTCTTCTTCTTGAGGGTTGAGCCCATCGGCTTGCCGTTGCAGGTCAGGAACACAAGACTCGACTCGCTGGCAAAGCAGTGCCCCGCGGCGAGCGCCTTGATAATCGACGGGGCCGCGCACCTGGATGCGAACACGCCCGTCCAGGCGTTGCCGATCTCGACCATCAGGTGCGTGTCGCTGACGCCGAGCGGCGTCACGTGCTTGCCGGCGCACAGCAGGCGGTCGAGCAGTTCCACGCCCCACGGCCCCGTGCGATAGTACGCGCGGTCCACGACGGCGAACCCGTTGAGGACCTCCATTGCCGGGTTGTCGACGGCGCCGAGGTCGGCGGCCAGCTTGGCCATTTGGTCCTCGGACGGCTTCGAGAATCCGGCCGGGTGGGCGGCCCACACGAAGGGCGACACCTTTCTGGCCCGGCGGATCCCCTCCGCGACAGTCTCTCCCTCGACCGGGTGGTGGACACGCTTGGGGTGGAGCAGCCCGATGTGGCACCGGACGGCGCAGCTCTCCTCGCCCCACGACGCCCACGGACACCTGAGCGCCGGGCGCTTCTGCCGAATCTGGCCGTGGTCGGTGGCGAAGAGGAAATCGAGCCCCGCCACTCGGGCCCTGTCACAGTTCTCCTTCACGGTGCTGGCGCCGTCGCTGAGATTCGAGTGCGAATGCAGATCGACGGCATAGACCTTTCTGCCGAAGAGCTTGCGCGTGCGGGTCAGCCGCTCCGCCAATCGCATCTTATACTGCTTCACGAGGCCATCCAGTCCCTCGAGCCGCCGCATCGTCAACGCGTGCCTTGCTGCATCATTCACGTGTGCTCCTCCTCCGTCGATCGGGCCCCGCGCCGCAATAGGAGCGGTTGAGAAAGTAGCTTCCTGAGCCTGAAAGGCTCGGATTCATCAGCCCAGGGCGAAGCCCTGGGAAACTAAGTCAGGCACGAAAGCCCTGAAGGGGCGATACGAGCTTTGTGACGCCCTTACAGGGCTGCGTTCGATGCGCATCTGCTACCCAGGGCTTCGCCCTGGGCTCGCGAATGTTGCCCCTTCGGGGCAAGAAACAGACTTGTTCAGCAGCCGCATGAGAAGTATACGATGATCAGTCAGCATTGACAATGGCCCGGGAGTTCTGGGACACGATGCGTATCTCTTGACAGCGGGGCGGGCTGTGTGTGTCCCACGGCGGGAGGGCAGGGCGCGGAGCCGCTGACTCGCGCGAAGTCCATCACGTCATCGTGCGGCGGAACCAGATGTCGAAGAGGGCGACGAGGGCGAACACGGCGAAACATACGACCAGCAGCAAGAGCGACAAGAGCAGCAGGTAGATGCAGGTCGTGTGCTCCCGCGCCAGCCAGAGCATCACGGGACAGGCGGCGATCATGATGAACGTGCTGCCGACGAAGAACGTCTTGCGCTTCTCGAACATCGACGTGCGGACGAACAGCACGCCCAGCCCGAGGAAGACGAGCGACGTGAGCAGGAGATAGAGGGCGATCCCGACGGTCAACTGCTGGTCCGAGAGGGGCGGCCGACGGCGGGCGAGCGCGCGGAGCCGCCGGTACTTGCGGTTGAGCTTCTCGTCCGAAAGGGCCGTCGGCTTGTCGGGCCCGACCTTGTCGGGGTCTCGACGAGTTGCGCGCGTGCGGCCGAAATCGCTGTCGCTGAGGATGCGGTGGACCTCCTTGAAGTCCGACCACGGGCCCCCCCCCTCGCACCACGCCTTCAATGTCCGAAGATCGCCCTTGCTCACGCCCCCGAGGCCGTGCGCCTCGGGATGCGCGACCGCGTCTTCCAGGATCGAGGTGGACGCGCCGCGGATCGACGTGTGGATGTCGTCGAACGAAATGCCCGGCTTGCCGTCGACGTCTTTGCAGACGTAGTAGAGGCTGGCGAGGGCGACAACGCCGGCGGCCGCGATGACGAGGATGAAGCCGGTCAGCAGGACTTTGGTGCTGGCGGACAGCTCGTAGAGCCGCATGTGCTGGTACACGGCGGTCCTCCGCGAAGAGGTGTGGAACGTTGCCGCCCAGCGTAGCAAGCTTCGCGGGTCAAGTCAACGTGCAAACGAACGCCGGCAGAGGGCAAGGCAGGAGCGCGATGAGAAGAAGAGGGAAGAGGGGACATGTGGGAAAGGGGAAGAAGCAAGACATGCGGCCTTGCCCGCGGGGCAAGGCCGCACAAGAAAGCTCCTTTCCTTTTCTTGGTTCATCTCCCAATACCGGGGAACTGTGGGTCACCTACGGTTCCGAAGCCCTGAAAGGGCGCCATGTGATAGCCCAGGGCAACGCCCTGGGTGCCGTCGGGCATGGAAGAGCGGAGCCCTGTAGGGGCGAGATGGCATTCGGCGCACCTATGTCGCCCCTACAGGGCTCTGGCGATGGCCCACCTGTTCCTGGGGCGTTGCCCCAGGCTATCGAATTCTGCCCCTTTGGGGCTGCCTTGCGTGGGGCCAATGATCCCCGGTATTGGGAGATGGGCTCTTCTCTCCCCCTTCCGTTGTCCGCTACTCGTCGAGGTCGTGGGCGAGGCGGCGCGAACTGACGACGAGCCAGTCGCCGTCCTCCTTCTCCAGTTCGAGGCGGACGCGGTTGCGGCCCGGCGCCGTCAGGATCTCGATCCGCTTCCCGCTCTTGTCCGCCGCGGTGACGCGCCCGACAAGGTCGACGGTCGCGCTGCCGCCCAACACCGTGACGTTCATCTCGACGACCTCGACCTCGATGTCCGTGAACCGCTGCTTGAGCGTCGCCACGTACCGCACGACGAACGGCTTGTCGATCGTGACGTTCGTGCCCTCGCCGCGGTGGCGATACGTCTTCGACAGATGGTCGCGGATGCGGAGAGCGCTGTACGTTACGTTGTCGCTCGTGAGGTGCTTGATGAGCGACTCGGCGACGCCGCGCACCCGCTCCTGCTCGGGCACGAAGTAGCGGTTGTAGACGAAGTACGCCGCGCCCGACACGACCGCCAGCAAGACAATCACCGCCAGTATGCGCTTAGCCATCGTTCTCCTCCCGTCATCGCCTTCCGAGATGCACGAGCAGCACGCTGACGTCCGAGGGCGAGACGCCCGAAATCCGCGACGCCTGACCGATCGACACGGGCCGCACGGCCGACAGCTTCTCGGCCGCCTCGCACGTCAGCCCGGTGACGCCCGCGAAGTCGGTCCCGTCGGGGATCCGCATGCTTTCGAGCCGGCGGAACCGTTCGATGTCGTTGAGCTGGCGCCGGATATAGCCCTCGTACTTCGCCTCGATCTCGACCTGCTCCTTCACGTCGGCCGGCAGGGCCTGCGCGGCCAGGCCCGGATCGAGCCGTTCGAGCGCGTCGAAGTCGTTCTCGTTGCGCCGCAGGAGTTGCAGGAGCGGCACGCCGCCGGCCCGGTGCCCGTCGAGGTAGTCGCGCGTCGCGGCGATCTGTTCCTCCTTGCGGCGGAGCCGGTCGAACTGCTCGCCGGAGATGAGCCCGCACGCGTGCCCGTGGCGCATCAGCCGGCGGTCGGCGTTGTCCTGCCGCAGCACGAGCCGATACTCGGCCCGCGACGTGAACATCCGGTACGGCTCGCCCGTGCCCTCGGTGACGAGGTCGTCGATGAGCACGCCGATGTAGGCCTCGTCGCGCGTCAGGACGAGGGGCGTTTCGCCGCGGAGCGACTTGACCGCGTTGATGCCCGCGACGATTCCCTGGCCGGCCGCCTCCTCGTAGCCCGACGTCCCGTTGATCTGGCCCGCGAGGAACAGGCCGGGCACGACCTTGCTCTCGAGCGAGGGGCCCGTCTGCGTCGGCGGCACGAAGTCGTACTCGATCGCGTAGCCGTAGCGGAGGATGCGGGCGTGTTCGAGGCCCGGGATCGACGCGACCATCGCGTCCTGCACGTCGCGCGGCACACTCGTCGAGATGCCGTTCGCGTAGACGACATCAGAGCTGAGGCCTTCGGGTTCGAGGAAGACGAGATGCGAGTCCTTGTCGGGGAAGCGGACGATCTTGGTCTCGAGCGAGGGACAGTACCGCGGGCCGACGCTCTGAATCTGGCCGGAGTAGAGCGGGGCGCGGTCGAGGTTGTCGCGCAGGATGCGGTGCGTCTCGGGCGTCGTCTTGGTGAGCCAGCACGGGACGCTCGGCCGGTCGAGCCGCTCGGTCGCGAAGGAGAAGGGCAGGGGGGTCGGGTCGCCGCGCTGGATCTCACAGGCGTCGGTGTCGATCGAGTCGCGTGCGAGCCGCGGCGGCGTGCCCGTCTTCAGGCGGCCGAGCGTCAGGCCGAGGGATTCGAGCGAGCCGGAGAGCGCGTCGGCGGGCGGCTCGTCGATGCGGCCGGCGGGAAGCTGGTCGGCTCCGATGTGGATGATGCCGCGCAGGAACGTACCGGTCGTGAGGATGACGCGCGGGGCGGCGTAGCGGGCGCCGCTGCGGCCGAGGGCGCCGGTCGCGGCGCCGTCGTCCGTGAGGATCGCGACGGCGATGTCCTCGGCGACGTCGAGGCCGGGGCACCGCGCGACCCGGTCCTGCATCGTTCGCTCGTACAGGACGCGGTCGACTTGGGCGCGGGGCGAGTGGACGGCGGGCCCCTTCTTGAGGTTGAGCATCCGGAACTGAATGCCGGTCGCGTCGGTGACCTTGGCCATCTCGCCGCCGAGCGCGTCGACCTCGCGGGCGAGCTGGCCCTTGGCGAGCCCGCCGATGGCGGGGTTACATGACATGCGCCCGATGCTGTCGGCGCTGATCGTGAGGAGGAGGGTCCGGGCGCCCATTCGCGCGGCCGCGAGCGCCGCCTCGCAGCCAGCATGTCCGCCGCCGCCGACGACGATGATGTCGTGTGTTGAGTCGGTCATGAGTTCGCCGGACCGTGTGGCCTGGACCGATCGCTCGGCGCGAGCCCCGTCACCGGCCGAAGAGGCCCGTCAACTTCATGATGTCGTTCCAGGTGACAAACAGCATCAGGGCGATGATGGCGACCATGCCGCCGTACATCAGGCCGGCCATCAGCTTCTCCGGGCAGGGGCGCCGTAGCACCTTCTCGACAGCGAGGAACGCGAGGTGGCCGCCGTCCAGCACGGGGAAGGGGACGAGGTTGATGATTCCCAGGTGGATGGTGATGATGACGAGGAACTCGACGAACATCGAGAACCCCGCCTCCGCCTGATACCGCGTCGCCGTGAGGATCAGCAGCGGCCCCCCGACCTCGTCTTTGAAGGAGAGCTTCCCGGTCACGAGCAGCCACGGGCCCTTCACGGCGAACGTCATCCATCCCCACGTCTCGACGAACGCCTGGCCGAGCGACGCCACCGGCTGGCCCGGTTCGATCACGTAGGTGCGGTCGAGCCGCGGACTGAAGTCCATCACGCCGAGTTCGCGTTCCACGAGCGGGACCGCAACGTCGACCTCGCGCTCGCCGCGCTTCCATCGCACATACAGGGTCTCGGTGTTGTCGTCTCGCCAGTCGAGAAACTGCACTTCGTCGATGTGCCTCAGCGATTCCGGCTTCCTCTGCGAGCCGGCATCGCCCATGGCGAGCAACTTGGTGCCGACCGGGACGAGCGGCTCTTTGCCCGCCGGCGGCGCCTCGGCGACCGGGAACGGCTCCGGCGCGATACCCAGCACATCGCCGATCTCATCGCCTTCCCCGAGCGCAAGCGAGACCGTCATCGGCTCGTCGTCGCGGACGAGCGAAATCTCGTTCTCGCCCGGCTTCCTGTGATCGATCACAGCGGCCGCCAGTTCGGGCCAGTTCGCCACCTTGTACCCGTTGAAGGCGACAATGCGGTCCCCGGCTTTCAGCACGCCATCCGCGGGGAAGCCGGACCGAACCATGTCCTTGCCGACGACGGCCCTGCGGCTGGCCAGGATGGCCGGCGCGCGGTACGTCTTCGAGCGGACGGTGAGCGTGGTTCTGCGAACTTGCCCGTCGGGGGTCTGGAACTTGACGGGAAGGGCCTTCCGGGGGTTTCGCGCCACGGCGTCCTCGACGACTTCCCACGCGTACACATTGCGGCCGTCGATTTCGAGCATCGTGGCCCCAGGCGTGATGCCGGCTTCGTCCGCTGCTCCACCCTTCTTCACGTGGCCGACAACCGTGGTCCGGTAGCCCCGTTGCCGGCCCACGATCGCCGCTCCCACCCCGATGCGGCCCTCTCGATCCGTCTTCACGTCGGCCTTCATCGGCTCGCCGTCGCGGACGAAACGGACCTCGATCCGGCCGACCTTGTCCTGGAGCTTGGCGTTGAACTCGAGTTCCCGCCAGAGCTTGATCTCTTTCCACTCCTCTTCGCCGCGCAGGCGCAGCCCCGTGATTCGGTCGCCGTGCTTGAGCCCGGCCTTCCAGGCGCCCGTACCCGGCTCGACGTGGCTGATGCGGGCGCTCGGGCGCTCGAGACCCACGAACAGGAGGATGAACATCAGCGGCAGTGCCGCGAGGACGCTCATCGCAGGGCCCGCCGCGACGACGAGGGCCCGCTGGCCCGGTGTCTTCGACGGAAACTCGTCCGGCGCGCCGGAGGTCTCGGCCCCGGCCTCGCCCTCGCCGCCCGCCATCTTCACGTATCCGCCGCAGGGGATCAGGCAGATGCAGTAGTCGGTGCCGGGCCTGCGTCTCTCGGGGTCCTTGTGGTCGGCGAATCGGTTTGTGCCGAAGAGGCGCGGGCCGAACCCGAGCGCGAACCGGATGACGCGGATGCCGACGAACCGCGCGGCGATGAAATGGCCGAGTTCGTGGACGAAGATGAGGGACCCGAAGCCCAGGGCGACGAGAATCCAGTATCCGATTTGATCGAGCATCTATCCTCCTGCGGGTGCCAGGGCCCGGGCCTTCTCGCGCGCCCACCGGTCAGCGGTCAGGACGTCGTCCAGCGACCGGATCCGCTCCGGATGGTGGGCGTCGAGAGCGCGGACCGTCATACGGGTAATATCGGCGAACGAAAGACGCCGGTTGAGGAACAGTTCGACGGCGACCTCGTTGGCCGCGTTGAGGACCGCTCCGGCCGTCCCGCCGTCCGCAGCCGCCCGCCAGCCGAGCAGCAGCGCGGGAAAACGGTCGGTGTCGGGCGCCTCGAACGTCAACGATTGGCGTTCGGTCCAGTCCATCCGGTGCGACGGGCCCGCCATCCGCTCGGGATAGGTCAGCGCATATTGAATCGGCACGCGCATGTCGGGCTGCCCGAGCTGCGCCAGTGTGGATCCGTCGGCGAACTCGACCATCGAATGCACGATCGACTGCGGATGGATGACGACGGCGATGCGGTCGGCGGGCACGTCGAAGAGCCAGCGGGCCTCGATGATCTCGAGAGCCTTGTTCGTGAGCGTCGCCGAGTCGACCGTGACCTTCGCCCCCATGCTCCACGTCGGGTGCCGGAGGGCCATCTCGGGCGTCGCCCGCTCGAGATCGAGACGGGTGAACCCGCGGAACGGGCCGCCGGACGCGGTGAGGATCAGACGAGCGACCTCGCCGCGGTCGCCCGATCGCAGACACTGGTGCACGGCGCTGTGCTCGCTGTCGATCGGGATGATGGCGACGCCCTTTTCCCGGGCGAGCTGCGTCAGCATCTCCCCGGCCATCACGAGCGATTCTTTGTTTGCGAGGGCCAGCGTCTTGCCCGCATCGAGCGCGGCTAGCGAGGCGGGCAGGCCGGCGGCGCCCACGACGGCGACGACGGCCGTGTCGGCGCTGTCGACCGCGGTCGCGGCCTCGATCCCGCTCGTTCCGCCCAAGACGTCGATGTCTGTGCCCGCGAGCGCCTCCTGCAGGCGCGGAACGTGCGTCTCGTCGGCGATCGCGACCAGCTCGGGCTGGAACTGCCGGGCCTGCTCAGCCAGGAGCCGCCAGTTCGACCCGGCCGCGAGCGACGCCACGGCGAGCCGCTCGCTCAGGTGCGCGACCACGTCGAGCGTGCTTGTCCCGATCGAGCCGGTTGAGCCGAGCAGCGCAATCCGCTTCAAATGAGGACGCCTCGACAGGGCTGAGTACGGCGAAGCGCGAGCGGTTCGGTGCCCGCGGCAACTTCGCGGTACGGAAGAACCTCCAAACCGCATTCTATCAGGGGGCCGCGCACCGTGCAAGCGTGAGGCCGCTTCGAGCCGCTCGCGGGGGATGCGGGGGAGAATCCGGTCGCGTCGAAAACAAATGGCATTCTCCGCTTGACATGCGGGATACCATGGGGGAGATTACTAGTGGAAGAGCGGTGTTCGGGGGCGGTGCGGCGAGGGACGGCTCCCAGGGGAGGGAACAGATGAAGAATCGGATCGGCTGGTACTACGCCCACGCCGGCAAGCGGTTCGGCCCTATCACCACAGAGCAGCTTCGCGACCTGGCACTGATCTGGCAGATTTCGCGCGACGACCTCGTCTGGCGCAGGGGCATGAGCGAGTGGCGTCACGCCGGCGAAGTCGACGGCCTGCTTCCGGCCAGCCTGGACGAGCCCCATCCCGAGCGCTACCACCGGCGGGCCAGGGCATGATCGCCTGCCAACCGTCAGCGGCGTCGGCGGCGCAGCAGCGCCGACACGCCGAGCGCGAGCACGCCGAGCGGCGCCGGCTCGGGGGTTCGGTCCGCCTCATCGACCGAGACCTTGAGAGCGTACAAGCTCTGGCTCAGCCCTCCGCCGTTGTCTGAGATCATCAGCAGACTGTACGAGCCGTCGGTCAACTGCGGCCCGAGCGCAATCCCCTCATAGTTGTCCGTCGCGAAGTTGCCCTCCCACAGCAGTTGCTTACCGACGGGCGTGTATACGGCGGTGGCCAGCTGTGGCAGCAATGACGTGTCGGTGGCTCCGGCGAAGTCGGCCAGGTAGATGCGGCTCCGGAAGAGCGAGATGCCGAGGCCGAATTCGCGCTCCAGGACGAGCAGTTGGCCGTTGGGCAGGGCGACGAGGTCGGAGACGCCGCTCCGCTCGGCGGTCGTGAGCGGGACGTCGCCCGCGATCGGGTCGGTCACGTACGCCCATTGGCCCGCGGGGCTGAGCCCGGCGTCGAACGTCTGCAATCGGACCACGGACCCCGCGGCGAATGACGACAACGGGCCGTCGACGCTCAGGGCTTCCTCGTTCGCCGTCCACATCGACGTGCCGCCGGGACCGAGGGTGAGGGATTCGAGGCCGTAGTTGGTGACGATGTTGGCGTAGACGGGCGGCACGCCGACGGGACCGACGACGCTTCCGTCGCCGATGTTGTGCTCGCGGATCGCGGGCCCCGTTTCGTCGCTCACGAAGACCGTCCCCGCCGACGAGTCATAGGCGACCCCCTCCAGGTCCGTCCCGGTCGCGAGCTGGACGTGGGCGCTCAGGGCCGACCCGGTGATCGCCCCGGTCGTCAGGTCCAGATTCACCGTCAACGGGTAGAGCCGGGCGTTGTTGTCGGAAATGGCGTAGTACTGGGTCCCGGTCGCCCAGGTGACACCGCTCAGTTCCGCGGCACCGGTCGATCCGGAACTGAGGGCCATCGCCCCCACGCCCGTCACGGTCGTGTCGCCCTGTGCCGCGCTCGTGGCGAGCAACAGCCCGACCGTCAAGATAATTGCGACCCGATTAATCCCACTCATTTTGACCTCCTTTACCGTCCCCGTTGTCTCGTTGCGCTCCATATGCGCCATGCCAGCCAGAACCTACTGTGCAACTTCCGTGCCGCGCGGGGCAGAGCGCGGGCCGTGTTTCCGTAACACCTTGGGCGTCAAGCGGCTGGGGCTCAGATATGAGGGGCCGATGTGGGGCTGGGTGTTGCGAATGCCGGACCGGCCGGGCCGCGCCTGTGTCTTTTTCGCACCATTGGGGGCCGAGGCCAAGCTGGCCGGCTGATCGATGGGCCGGAGAAAAAGTGAGGATTCCCTTGACAGGGCTCTAATTCCTGTCAGAATATTGCACTAACAACGGGGCCGCGGGGGTTTCGAGGAAGTGTTTCCCGTCCCGTCGGCGAAGCCCGGATGGCAGCCGGGCGCGTTTGCAGGGTCCTTCATGCAGTGCGATGCACTCGCTGACGTACCAGTTGCAGATCCGTAATGCCGTTTTGGAAGAGGAGGCATCGTTATGCCTACAGGTACGGTAAAGTGGTTTAATGACAGCAAGGGCTTCGGCTTCATCACGTCCGATGAGGGCGGAGACCTGTTTGTCCATCACAACGACATCTTGGGCGAAGGCTTCAAGACGTTGGCTGAGGGACAGGCAGTTGAGTTCGAGGCGGTCGAGGGCGAGAAGGGCCCCCGGGCGACGAACGTCAAGAAGCTGTAACCCAAGCCGGAACCACGAGCGCCGTCCGATATCGGGCGGCGCTTTTTTTTGCCCGCGCCGCCTATTCCTCCCGGATCATGAGGCAATGCTCGATATCGGCCTCGAGGAACGTGTCGCCCACGGCCCGGAAGCCGTGTCGTGAGTAGAACCCCTTTGCGACCACCTGGGCGTGGAGCTTGAGCTTCCGGAACCCGCGATCGCGGGCCACGCCCATCGCGAACGCCAACAGTTCATCGCCATAGCCCCGGCCGCGCCACTCCTTGCGGACCGCGAGCCGCTCGAGCTTGGCCTGTTCGCCGAGGAACCTGATCCGGCCGGCGGCGATGGGCTCGCCGTCGATCTCGCCCAGGATATGGATCGCCTCGTCTTCGTGCTCGTCCCGTTCGATCTCGTAGCTTGTGCCTTGCTCCCCGACAAACACGATCCCGCGGACGACGAACGCCTTGAGGCGGTCGTCGGGCGACTCAGCGATTCTGAAGACGGGGGGCATGGCGGGCGGCTCTCCGAGTCATTCGGGCGCACACTCAGCCCGAAGCGTTGCCTGATTCAGATGCCTATGCCGAATAGCCCGCCGCAAGCGGGCGAAGTGATTGGAAACGGGCCGCCTTCGGATGCTACGGCGGGCAGTCCCACTGGCTTGCCAGCCGAAGCCGGCGAAGCCAGCGAAGGATGGTGGAGGCAAGGGGACTCGAACCCCTGACCTTATGGCTGCCAGCCATACGCTCTCCCAACTGAGCTATGCCCCCGCGTTGTCAAAGACGCGACGCAGGCGATTATATCGGCGCACCCCGACCTGTCAAGCGCGCCCCTTGACGCGCGGCTGCGCGGCAGGTAACTTACCCCTCGTGGCGAAGCAGAAAGAAGACCTACCGCTCGACTCGATCGTCTGCGGCGATGCGCTCGACACGCTCAAGGCGCTGCCCGCGAACTCCGTCCACCTGATGATCACCTCACCGCCCTACAACCTCGACAAGCCGTACGCGAACCACGACGATGATCTCGACTACCGCGAATACCTCAAGTGGATGGAGCGGGTGTGGCGGGCAGCGAAGCGTGTCTTGGTCAAGGGCGGCCGTATCTGCGTTAACATCGGTGAGAACAAACGGCAGAACATCACCGTCCCGACGTACGCCGCTTTCATCCACCAGTTCGTCAAGCTGAAGATGCTCTACCGCGGCACGGTCATCTGGAACAAGAATAGCGCCGCCAAGCACTGCGCCTGGGGAAGCTGGAAGAGCTGCTCGAACCCCCACATCGTCCCGCGGCACGAGTACATCATCGTCTTCTCGAAGGGCCAGTGGAAGCTGGAGGGCGACTCGAAGGACTCCGACATCACGGCGAAAGAGTTCATGGACACGACGCGGAGCGTCTGGAGTTTCGGGACCGAAAGTAAGAAGCGAATCGGGCATCCCGCGCCATTCCCCGAACAGCTGCCCGAGCGGCTCATCAAGTACTACTCGTATCGCGGCAACACCGTGCTCGACATGTTCGCCGGCAGCGGAACGGTCGGCGTCGTGGCGAAACGCTTCAAGCGGCACTTCGTGCTCATCGACAACTCGGCGAAGTACTGCAAGCTCGCGCAGAAGCGGTTTCGGGAGACGTTCGGGGAGGGGCCGCAGCTCGTGAAGGCGGTGGGGCTGTCGAAAAAGTCTGTTCCTTGCCCCGAAGGGGCAACATTCACCAGCCCAGGGCGAAGCCCTGGGTAGCAGATGCGCCGTGAGCCAAGCCCTGTAAGGGCGTCACAGAATTCCTGTCGCCCTGTCAGGGCTTTCCCGCCTTCACCCCACGCTCTCCCAGGGCTTCGCCCTGGGCTGATGAATTCGAGCCTTTCAGGCTCAAGAAGGCGCTCCTTCAACAGCTCGCGGTCTAGGATTCCGCCGCGCGTTCCGCGCGGACCAGCCAGTCCCACAGCTTCGGCTTTCCGGGGAAACATTCGAATCCGCTGACCGAGTCGTCCCACGGATAGCGCACCTTGCGGAATCGGAGGCCGCGGAAGCCGGCCTCGTGGAGGCGATGGCGCAGCTCGAACTCGTAGTAGTGCTTCTGCCGGTCGCCGTCGTCGTCGAAGACGCCCGCGAGGAAATCGTACTTGCGGCGCTCGCAGACCCGCCGCGTGTGCCGCATCGCCGTGTCGTCGGACTCGTGTTCGGAGCATTCGCGATCGAGCACCAGCATCGCGTGGTAGAGCACGGAGTCCATCGACGGGAACACGCCGAGGAACGTCCCGCCGGGCCGCAAGGTCGCGCGGACTTCCGCGAGGATGCGGTTCACGTCGCGCGGGCTCGGGGCGAGAACGGAGTTGACGGCGACGGCGACGTCGAGCGCCCCCTCGAACTCGGACAGGTCGGTCAGGTCGGCGCGGCGGAATCGGATGTTGCGCGCCCGCGTCCGTGCGCGGGCGCGGCGGAGCATCCCGGCCGAGAAGTCGACGGCGACGACGCGCCCGAAGTGTTCGGCGAGAAATGGGAGCAGCGGCCCCGTGCCGCAGCCGAGGTCGCCGACGGTCTTGCGCGGCGCTCCGTCGAGGGCGAGCAGTTCGTTGAAGAGCGGGTTCGAGATGTCGTGGTCGAACGGGCTGACGATACTGGCGAGGTAGTCCTGCGAGATCGCGTCCCAGGCCTGCGCGTCCAAGCGGCGCCCTCCCGAGAAAGTCCCTGTAGAGTGCATCGACACCCCACGGCCCGACCTTTAGCCACTTTGTTGAAAAGCGAGATCCCTGCTTGCGGCAGGCAAGCCCGCCTTGGGCGGGTGAACTTCGCTAACGCTCAGGATGACGGCGACCGCCAAGCGGTCGCTTGCCGTTGCTCCGCAACGGACACAAACACGCCGATGCCGCGAGAATTGTCATTCTGAGCCCTTCGGCTTCGCTCAGGACAGGCTCCGCGAAGAATCTCTCTTGTGTGTCTCTACTTGGTTAAGAACCGTCAGCCGTATTCGCGGGCTCGCGGCGCTGCGGCTATTGCGTCGCGGCCCCGTTTTCGTGATAATCACGCTCAGGAGGTGCCATTGCACGAGTTGAGCGTGGCGCAGAGCATCTGCGAGGCCGTCATCGCCCGCGCTCCCGGCGCCCGCGTCGAGGAGATGGTCGTCGAGGTCGGCGCGCTGTCGGGCGTCAATGCCGAGTCGCTCGAGTTCGTCATGCCCAACGCGGCCGAGATATGCGGCCTCGAGCTGGGAGCGTTCTCGATCAGACCCGTGCCGGCGCGGGCGGCGTGCGAGTGCGGGCACGAGTACGACGCGACCCAGATCCTCGAGCCCTGTCCGCAATGCAGCGGGTTCGACCGTTCGATCACGGGCGGCGAGGACGTCGTCGTGAGTAGATTGATCGTGGTGGAAGACAATGAACAGACGGATTGAGCTGGACAAGATCATCATCGACAAGGACGAGGAGATCGCGCTGCGGAACCGCGCCGTCATCGACGCGGCGGGCGTGCTGGCGCTGAACCTCATCGGCTCGCCCGGCTGCGGGAAGACGACGCTGCTCGAGGCGACCATCGAGGCGCTCCAGAGCCCGACCGACAAGCGGCCGCCGCTCCGGGTCGGCGTGATCGAGGGCGACGTGCAATGCACGTTCGACCGCGACCGCATCCTCGCCGCCGGCGCCGCCGCGACGCAGATCGAAACGGATGGCGCCTGCCGGCTCGACGCGGCGATGGTCGAGCGCGCGCTGGCCGAGGTCCCGCTCGACGAACTCGACATCCTCTTCATCGAGAACGTCGGCAACCTCGTCTGCCCGTCGGGCCCGGTGCTCGGCGAACATCTCAAGGTCGCCGTCGTCAGCACGCCCGAGGGCGACGAGAAGCCCGCGAAGTATCCCGCGCTCTTCGTCCGCTCCGACATCGTGCTCCTCACGAAGAGCGACCTGCTGCCCTACGTCGACTTCGACCTCGCCCGCGCGGAGGAGGACTGCCGCAAACTGAACCACAAGGTCACGGTCCTGGCGTTGGCCGCGAAGTCGGGGGAGGGGATGGCCGCGTGGATCGACTCCCTCCGCGAACTGAGGGAGACGCACCGGGGGAGCTGATTCCCACCTATGGCGACAGCGCGACGGATCAAGATCGAAATCACCGGCACCGTCCAGGGAGTCGGGTTCCGCCCGTTCGTCTACCGGCTCGCGCACGACCACGGGATCGCGGGGAGCGTGCGCAACGTCGCCGGCGGGGTCGAGATTTTCGCGCAGGCCGAGCCGGCGAGTGTCGACGAGTTCGTCCGGCGCCTCCGCGACGACGCGCCGCCGCTCGCCCGCATCCGCGGCCTGACGACGTCCGAGATCGAGCCGGCCGACGAGACCGGGTTTCGCATCGAGACAACCGGCTCGGCCGGCGAGTTGGACGTCGATGCCGCCCGCGACATCGCCACCTGCGATGCGTGCCTCGCCGAGATGCGCGATCCCGACGACCCGCGATACCGCCATCCGTTTATCAACTGCACCGACTGCGGGCCGCGGTATACGATCATCGAATCGCTCCCCTACGACCGCCCGAACACGTCGATGAAGTCGTTCGCGATGTGCCTCGACTGCGAGAGCGAGTATCACGACCCGGTCGACCGCCGCTTCCACGCGCAGCCCGTCTGCTGCTGGGCGTGCGGGCCGACGCTCGAACTGCGCGACGCGGACGGCGAGCGGCTCAGGGCCGACGACCCGATCGCCGACACGGCCGCCGCGCTGCTCGACGGGAAGATCGTCGCGATCAAGGGCATCGGCGGGTTCCACCTCGCGTGCGACGCGACGTCGTCGGACGCGGTCGCGCGCCTGCGGGCGCGGAAGTACCGCGAGGAGAAGCCGCTGGCCGTGATGGCCCGCGACCTCGACGCGGTCCGCGAGATTGCCGAATTCGGCGCGGCGGAGCGGGCGGTGCTCGAAAGCCCCGAGCGGCCCATCACGCTGCTCGCGAAGAAAGGGGAGGGCGATCCGCTCGCGCCCGAGGTCGATCCGCGAAGCCGCTTTCACGGCGTGATGCTGCCCTACACCCCGATTCATCACCTGCTGCTCGAGGACGTGCCTTTCATTGTGATGACGAGCGGCAACCGCACCGAGGAGCCGATCGCGCACACGAACGAGGCGGCGCTCGAGACGCTCCGCGAGATCGCCCACCTGTTCCTGACGCACGACCGCGCGATCCTGACGCGGAACGACGACTCGGTCGTGCGCGAGATCGCGGGCGACGTCGTCATCATGCGCCGCTCGCGCGGCTACGCGCCCGAGCCGGTCGCGGCGGGCGCCGATGTCGACGGCATCGTCGCGTGCGGGCCGATGCTCAAGAACTGCGTCGCCGTCGGCCGGGGCGATCTCGCCACCGTATCGCAGCACATCGGCGACCTGAAGAACCTCGAAACGTTTCGTTCGCTGGGCGAGACCGTCGAGAAACTGTGCGGGATGCTGGGGCTCGAGCCGCGGCTCGCCGCCTGCGACCGGCATCCGGGCTACGCGAGCACGCGGTTCGCCGAGTCGCTCGGCCTGCCGCTCGTGCGGGTCCAGCATCACCACGCGCACATCGCGTCGTGCATGGCCGAGCACGGGCTCGACGGGCGCGTCATCGGGATCGCGTTCGACGGCACCGGCTATGGCGACGACGGGCACACGTGGGGCAGCGAGGTGCTCATCGCCGACCGCGCCGGCTTCGAGCGACTCGGACACCTGGCCTACATGAAGATGCCCGGCGGCGACGCCGCGGTCGAGCATCCCGGCCGGATGGCGCTCGGAGCCCTCTTCCCACAACTCGGGGCCGACGCCGCCAAGCTGCTCCCGTGGATGGACGAGCGAGACGCGGTCGTCGAGATGCTCGACCGGGACGTGAACGCTCCGCTCACGTGCGGCATGGGGCGGCTGTTCGATGCCGCGTCGGCCCTGCTCGGCGTGTGCAAGCGGGCGACGTACGAGGGCCAGCCCGCGATCGAGCTGGAGGGCATCGCCGATCCGGACGCGGCGGGGAGCTACCCGCTCGAGTTCGTGGCGCGCGACGGCCAACTCGAACTGGACGGCGCAGCGATTCTGGCCGCGCTGTGCGACGAGCGCGACGCCGGCCGGGACATTGCCACCGTCGCGGGCAGATTTCACAACACCGTCGTCGAAGTTGTGCTAGAATATGCCCGCCGGGCCCGCGAACGGGCCGGTCTGGAGGACGTCTGCCTGAGCGGCGGGTGCTTCCAGAACGCGCTGCTGCTCGAGAAAGCGGTCGCAGGGCTTGGAGCGGCGGGCTTTCGCGTCTACCGCCACCGGCTCGTGCCGCCGAACGACGGGTGCGTGGCGCTCGGCCAACTGGTCGTGGCCGCGGCCGGCCGACACGAAGGATAGCGACGATGTGCTTGTCTGTTCCCGGCAAGGTGATCGAGGTCGACGGTACGCACGGCCGCGTCGACGTCGCGGGCAACACGGTCGAGGCGGACCTCACGCTCACGCCCGACGTGCAGCCGGGCGACTACGTGCTCGTGCACGCCGGTTTCTCGATTCAGAAGTATGACGAGGAAGAGGCGCTCGAGACGCTTCGCATGTGGTCCGAGATCTTCGATGGGGAGAATGATGCTCGGGGCTGAGAAGGGCTACCGCGACGAGCAGCTCGCGCGCCGCATCCTCGACCGGATCCGTCAGGAGGCCGACGCCCGCCCGCCCGTCAACCTGATGGAGGTCTGCGGCACCCACACCGTGTCGATCGGGAGGTACGGGCTGCGTCGAGCGATGCCGGAGACCGTGCGGCTCCTCTCCGGCCCCGGCTGCCCCGTCTGCGTCACACCGGGCGGGTACATCGATGCCGCGGCGAAGCTCGCTCTCGACGGCGTGACGGTCGTCACGTTTGGCGACATGGTCCGCGTGCCCGGCGACACGACGTCGCTCGAAGAGGCGCGCGCGCAGGGCGGACGGATCGCCGTCACCGCGTCGGTCACCGGGGCGCTTGATATCGCCCGGGCCGAAGCCGGCGAGGTCGTGTTCCTCGCCGTCGGATTCGAGACGACGGCTCCGACGATCGCCGCGGCCGTGCTCGCCGCCGAACGCGAGGGCCTGGCCAACTTCTCCGTGCTCGTCTCCCACAAGCTCGTGCCGCCGGCGCTCCGGCTCGTGCTCGACGACCCCGACTGCGCCGTGGGCGGCTTCATCCTGCCCGGCCACGTCAGCGCCATCATCGGCCTGGCGCCGTACAGCTTCATCGCGGACGAGTTCAACGTGCCCGGCGTCGTCGCAGGGTTTGAGTTGATCGACGTGCTCGCCGGGATCGAGGCGCTCGTCCGGATGACGGCCGCCGGGGAAGCGGGCATCGAGAATGCCTATCCGCGCGTTGTGCGGCCCGAAGGCAACCCGACTGCGCGGGACGTCGTCGGCAAGGTGTTCGAGCCGGCCGACAGCGACTGGCGCGGGATCGGGACGATCCCGCAGAGCGGGCTCGCGCTCCGAGAGGAGTACGCGACGTTCGACGCCGCGCGCCGGCACGGCATTGCGATCGACAGCGCGGAGTTCCCGAAGGCGTGCGCGTGCGGCGCCGTGCTCCGCGGCCTCATCCGCCCGCGCGACTGCCAGTTGTTCGGAACGACGTGCACCCCGCAGCGGCCCGTCGGGCCGTGCATGGTGTCCGTCGAAGGAGCGTGTGCCGTCAGCTACAAGTATGGAGAGGACTGAGTGGGCGAGCGGCTGGTCGAGCTGGCACACGGCGGCGGCGGTACGATGACGGCCGAGCTGATCGGCGTGGTCCGCGAGTACCTCGGCAATCCGGTGCTCGACGGCCTCGAGGACGCCGCCTGCGTCGAGCTGTCCGGCCGGCTCGCGTTCACGACCGACTCGTTCGTCGTCACGCCGCTCGAATTCCCCGGCGGCGACATCGGCCGCCTCGCGGTCGCGGGGACCGTCAACGACCTCGCCGTCGTCGGCGCGACTCCCCGCTGCCTCTCGCTCGCGCTCGTCATCGAAGAGGGGCTGCCGTTCAGCACGCTGCGGCGGCTGCTCAGTTCCGTGCAGGAGACCGCCCAGGAGGCGGGCGTCGTCGTCGCGTGCGGCGACACGAAGGTCGTCGAGCGGGGCAGGGGGGATGGCGTGTACGTCACGACGTCGGGCGTGGGCGAGGTCGCGGACGGTGTCGATGTGTCGATCCATCGGGTCGCCGCGGGCGACGCCGTGATCATCAGCGGGGCGATCGGGCTCCACGGCGTGGCCGTGATGGCTGCACGCAAGGGGCTGGGGTTCGCGAGCCCGGCGGAATCGGACGTCGCGCCGCTCAACGCGATGCTGGCGCCGCTCGTGCGCGAACTCGACGTGCACGCGATGCGCGACCCGACCCGCGGCGGCTGCTCGGCCGCGCTGCACGAGATCGCCGACGCCTCGTGCGTCAGCATCGTGCTGGACGAAGCCGCGCTGCCCGTGCCGGAGGTCGTCGAGGGCGCCTGTTCGCTGCTCGGCACCGATCCGCTCGAGATGCCGAACGAGGGCAAGGCGCTCGTCGTCGTGCCCGAGCCGGCGGCCGACCGCGCGGTCGAGCTTCTCCGCGAGCACAAGTATGGGCGCGGCGCGTGCCGCATCGGCCGAGCGGTCGAACGAGGCAGCTTTCCGCTGACGCTCCGGACCGCGCTGGGCGAGCGCCTTGTCGACGCGCCGCGCGGCGAGCTGCTTCCGAGAATCTGTTGAGGCGACTGACGAAAGGAGAACGGCCCTGCGTTCGCTAGTCATCCTGATCGTGATCGGTCTTGTCGCCGGCTTCCTGAAGGCGCTGCTGGGCATCGGCGGCGGGGTGATCCTCGTGCCGGCGCTGGTGCTCGTGTCGGGCATCGCGCAGAAGGAAGCGCACGCGATGAGCTTGTGGTATGTCATCCCGACGTCGCTGCTCGCGGCGCTGTTGTACGCGAGCCGCGGCGAACTGGCGATCCCGCTCATCGAGGTCGGCGTGATGGTCGCGGCCGCGCTTCTGGGTGCGCCGCTCGCGGCGCCGCTCGTGAAGCGAATCAAGCATCTTCACCTGAGGCAGATTTTCGGCGTCGCCGTGTTCGGGATGGCGGGCATCATGATCTGGCGCGCGTTCGCGGGCGACCTCGGCCCCGCCGTCGGCCCCGGGGCGGGCCGCTATGTCGTGCTGGTGGGCACGGGCTTCGCGGCGGGTTTCCTGAGCACGCTTCTCGGGATCGGCGGGGGCGTCGTCGTCGTGCCGGCCCTCGTGCTGCTGGCGGGCTTCGGCCAGAAGGTGGCGCAGGGGATGAGCCTGGCTTACGTGGTCCCGGTCGCCCTCTTCAGCGCGCTGCTCTACCGCGTGCACATCAAGGTGCGCGTCGCGCCGAGGAAGGTATCCTGTCTCGTCGGCGGCGGGCTCCTGGGGGCCACGGTCGGCGCCGAACTGGTGACGCGGACGTCCAACCAGGCGCTAGGGATCATCTTCGGCTGCGCCCTGACGTTGATCGGTGTCATTCTCATCGTGAGCGCGCGCCGCGCCCTTCAGGCCGACGCTTTTCCTGAGTAATCTTCGCATACAGACCGGTCCGGTGGGGCAGGGGGCTCGCGCCGGTTCTTCGTCCTGCCTCGTTCTCGCGCAGGCCACCTCAGTCACGACCTTGGGCTTCTCACACGGGCTCCGGACACACATTGCCGAGGGATTGCGCCCGCCTGTGGCTGCGGACGTCACGAGTTGGCCCCGGCCCTGACGAGGCGCCGCTGACGGCTCAATCCACCGCTTGTGCATCGCCGGCGCGCCACCCCCAACATAAAGTGCCGAGACCGGAATTCTCGGCGCAAAGGCCTTGACTTTTCAAAACGTATAGTATACATTGCACAGTAAGGAAGGAGTTGTGTGATAGCTGGTGCTCACTGTGGCTTGAGCACTGCATGTTCGTCCGCCTTCGGCAGGGTAGCTGGATGTCGCCAAGAAGACCCATCGAGAAGCTCTTCAAGATCGGCGAGGTGGCCGAACACAGCGGCCTCTCCAAGCAGACAGTGAACTACTACACCGTGCTCGGTATCCTGCGCGAAGCCGGTCGCACCAAGGCCGGCCATCGCCTGTACGATGAGACGGTGTTTGACGATATCGACAAGCTCCGCGAGCTGAAGTCGACGAAGACGCTGCGCCAGATCGCCGAAATACTGCGCGGTCAGCGCGCGCAGGGAGAGGGACCGGATGGCAAAGGCGGCTAGCTGTCGCGCCGACCAGGGAGGGAAGCCGAAACCGAAGGGCGGGGACGCCGGCTCGCTCGCCGCGAAGGACCTCCTGATCGAAAAATACATGCCGCTGGTGCGGGCGGTGTCGGCGCGTCTGGCGTCGGAGCTGCCCAGTTCCGTCGATCCCGATGACCTCGTGAGCGCCGGTACGTTCGGCCTGATGGACGCGATCGAGCGCTATGACCCGACGATGGGAACCCGGTTCGAGTCGTACTGCACCGTGCGCATTCGCGGGGCCATGGTCGACGAGCTTCGCTCCCTCAACTGGGTGCCGCGGGTCCAGTGCCGGCGTGCGGCGCAGATCGACACGGCGTCGGCCGCGCTTCGCGGCGAGTTGGGCCGCCCGCCGACGCCGAGCGAGATCGCGCGGAAGACCGGGCTGAAGCTTCGCGAGGTCGAGCACGTCTCCAAGAACCCGAGCAAACAGCAGGTCTCTCTGACCTGCTCCCCCGAGAGCGACGAGGACGACGGCATGCGCCACATCGACGTGATCGAGGCGGTGGGCCGGCACGATCCGGCCGACCTGATCCAGGAGAAGGAACGTCGTGCGATTCTCGAGCGCGAGGTCCGCAATCTCGCCGACGCCGAGCGCCGGCTCGTCACGCTCTACTACTATGAAGAGCTTACGATGAAGGAGATCGGGGAAGTGCTCAGCGTCACGGAGTCGCGCGTGTGCCAGATGCATGCCGCGATCCTCTCCCGGCTGCAGCAGCGCCTCTCCGAGCTCAGCGAGCAGGGCGCCCAGCGCGCGTAGGCGTCTTCCGCATCCCCAGACTGCTTTCGGGAGCGCCGTAATGGACGACCACCTGACGAGTGAAACCAAGACGGCCCGGTGGACGGATCTGTTCCAGTGCTTTCGGATGTCGCTGGATTTCGAAAAGGTCTGGCACGGGGCCCTCGGCCTGGCCTGCGCGGGTCTCGTGCTCGCGGCCGGGCTCGTCGTGTTTGTGCAGATCAGGCAGCGGACGGGGGGCGAGATCTCCCGGAGCGTCGCCGACCATGTCTGGAAGCACGACTTCCGCGGCGCCGGCGAGGAGCTTGCCGACGGTTTTCGAAAGACGTGGCGCTCGGCCGTCGAGGACACGAAGCGTATCGTGTGCGCCGTCACCGACGCGGAGTTCGGCGCGGTCCTCGCGAAGGCGACGGACCTGCGGAGGGCCGTCTTCTGGGGCTTGGCACTTCTCCTGCTGGCGCGCGTGCCGTGGGCGCACTTCACCGGCGCCATCAGCCGGGCGGCCGCCGTCGAATACGCGTTGGGCGAGCGCCTGTCTCGCGCCGAGGCGACCGAATTCGCGCGCTCGCGCCACAGCGCCTACTTCTGGCCGCCCGTCCTGCTGGGCGTCATCGCAGGCGTCCTCCTGCTCGTCACCGGGCTGTTGGGCGTCGTCGCGGGCAACCTGATCGCCGCGGGCGTCATTCTCGTCGGCGGATTCGTCACGCTCTACGCCTTCGTCGTGGTCAAGCAGCGGCTGATGTCGAACAGCGCCGGGGCCGCCGTGGGGGCGTTGGGGACGGCCATCACAATCGTTTGCGCGTGGCTCGTCTCCTGCGTCCACGTCAGGTGGCTCGAGCAGCTGGCGGCCGTCGTCGTCCTTCCCATCGGGCTCGTCCTTGTCATCGCCGCGGCATTGCTCCTGCTCGTTCTGCTCTTCGGTCGCGGGCTGACCGTCAGCGCGGTGAGCTTCGAGTCGAGCGATGCATTCGACGCCGTGACGCGAGCGAGCGACTATCTGCTCCGGCGGCCGTGGCATCTGGCGCTGTACTCGCTCGCCTCGCTCGCCTACGGCGCGGTGTGCACCGTGTTCGTCGTGGTCCTGACGGCCGGGGCCTTCGTCGTGTCGATCGCGATCATCGGCGCCGGGTTCGGCGAGTCGTTCGCGGGGCTCTACGCCGCGATGCTGGCGGGCGGAGAGGGCGCGACGCCGTCCGAGTTCGCGGCCGTGCTCGTTCTCGCGTTCCTGGCCGCGATGCTGGCCGCCCTTGTCGGGGGATGGCTGGTCTCGTTCCTGCAGTGCAGCCGCGCGATCCGCTACGCGCTCCTGAGGCAGAGCGTCGACGGCGCGGGCCCGTCGGAAATCTATCTGGAGCCCGCCCTCGAGCCGCTGCGCGGCTCGGAGCCGGCGGCGCCGACACCATGAAGCTCCCCGTCATCGCCATCGTCGGGCGGCCCAACGTGGGCAAGTCCACACTGTTCAACGCGCTCGCAGGGCGACGGATCTCCATCGTCGAGCCGACGAGCGGCGTCACCCGCGACCGCGTCTCGACGACGCTCACCGCGCCGGACGGCCGGCAGCTCGAGCTGATCGACACCGGCGGCATGGGCATCGGCGACCTCGACGCGCTCGCGGGCCACGTCGAGCAGCAGATCGACCGAGCGGTCGTCGACGCCAACGCGTTTGTGCTCACGACCGACTGCACGGACGGACTCGTGCCGGCGGACCGCAAGGTGGCCAGGCGGCTGCACAAGCTTGGGAAACCGGTCGTCGTTGTCGCGAACAAGGCCGAATCCGCGCGGACCGCCGCGGCCGCCGACGAGTTCCACGCGCTCGGGTTCGGGGATCCGCTGCCCGTCTCGGCCCTCCACCGGCGCAACACCGGCGTGCTCCGCGACCGCCTCTACGAGCTTGCGGGCGCCCCCGCCGATGAGTCGGCGAAACCGGAGATCAAGCTCGCCGTCGTGGGCCAGCGGAATGTCGGCAAGTCCACGTTCATCAACGCGCTCGCGAACGAAGAGCGCGTGATCGTGAGCGAGGTGCCGGGCACGACGCGCGACGCGATCGACGTCCGCCTCGAACGCAAGGGAAAGGTGTTCGTCGCGATCGACACCGCCGGCATTCGCAAGAAACGACGGATCGCCGACTCCATCGAGTTCTACAGCCGGACGCGGGCCGAGGCGTCGATCCGACGGGCCGACGTCGTCCTGCTGCTGATCGACGCCGAGCGGAAGATCTCGCAGGTCGACAAGAAGCTCTCCGACTACATCGCCGAGCATCTGAAGCCGTGCGCCATCGTCATCAACAAGTGGGACCTCGCCAAGGGCATTCCGACGGGCGAGTATGTCGACTACATCACCAAGACGCTGCCTGGGCTGCGGTCCATCCCGATCGCGTTCGTGTCTGCCCTGAAGCGCCATCGCATTCATCGCACCCTCGACCTGGCCGCGTCGCTCTGGAGGCAGGCCAACACGCGCGTGCCGACGTCGGAACTGAACAACGTGATCGAGGAGCTGAAGCGTCGGCCCGGGCGCGGCGGCACCCGCCGGCCGAAAATCTACTACGCGACGCAGGTCGCGGTCGCTCCCCCGACGCTCGTCCTGTTCGTCAATCAGCCGCAGCACTTCACGACTGCGACCCGGCGGTTCATCCTCAGCTTCCTCCGTGCGCATCTGCCGTTCGAAGAGGTGCCGATCGCGATCCGCTATCGGAAGGCCGAGAGCGGCGCACGCTGACGCCCGCCCCACAAACCCTGACGCGACCCCACTTTCCGGACCTCCTTGCCTGCCAAGACGTTGCGCCACCGATCGCAGTGAGGAGGGGCCGCGTCAATGCCCAAGACACAAGCTCCAATCACCAAACAAACGCCAAGCTCCAAAGCGCCAAATCCAAAACACTCGGGGCCGCATGTGTTTGGTGCTTTGGGGATTGTGCTCTGGGGCTTGATTGGTTATTGGGATTTGGTCATTGAGCATTTGGCCCGCGCGCGATCCGGCACCCTCGCCTGCTTTCGCAGCTGCCGGGCAAAGTGGGGGCGGGCCAGCCACAAACCTTGTTGCACGCCCCCAGGCGCTCCGGTAGAATGAATTTGTGGAACAAGCTCGGGGGTGGTTCCCGGATTCATGCAGGAAACCGGCATGAGACGCGTTGTATTCCTCACATCCCTGTTTCTCGTTCTCGCGACCGGCCTGCCGGGCGTCGTGGCCGCGCAGGAAGCGGCCGACGCGCTCGACGGCGCCGCGGCGGCGCTCGATAGCTGGGCCACCGACTCGGGCGAGCGCCTGCACGCGATTCGGACGCTGCGAGACGCGGGCGACGACGCGCTGCCGCACGTTCGCGCGCTCGCTCAATCGCAGAAGTGGATTGCCCGCCGCGACGGGCTGTCGCTTGCCGCTCAGCTTCAGGTGGCCGACCTGCCCGGGCGGGTGGCCGCGGGCCTGAAAGACCGGAACTGGGCCGTTCGCTCGCAAGCGGCTTCGGCCGCGGCCGGGCTGCCGGAGGAGAAGCGGGCGCTCGTTCGGCCCGGGCTTCTCGAGGCCGCGCTCCGCGACCGCATCACGAGGGTGCGGATCGCCGCCTACGAGACGCTCGCCAAGTGGGACCCCGATGGCAAGGAGGTCGCCGCCGCCGTCGACGACTCCGATCCCGACGTGTCGTACTGGGCGGTTCGCCACTACGCCCGGCATCACCGCTTGAAAGACCTGCCGGCCGCGGCGAAGCTTCGGCTCGCCGAACGGATTATCGAGCGGTTCCACAGCCGCAGGTGGGCGCGCGTCGACGAGAAGGGAGTCGCGACCCTGTTCGCGCTGGGCCCGCTTGCGGAGGAAGCGATCTACGAGGCGATCGCGGGCGAGCCCGACGAGGTGCGCCGGCGCGCCATCGAGCGCCTGGGTTCGTCGGCCGGCTCGGCGTCCGTCGACCTGATGTTCCGGTTCGTAGACGACCGCAACCACGAGGTCCGCGGGGCCGCCGTCGGTCTTGCCTGCCAGTTCTGCGCCCGGAAGCATGCCTCGCGCCTGATCGAACTCCTCCAGTCGACGTCCGACTCGGACGTGCACTACCGCGTCGTCGGGGCGCTCGGCCGGCTGAAGCACAAGCCGGCGATTCCGATGTTGCTCGAGATGGCGGGGCGGGAAGAGCGGGGGCACCGCCAGGCGGCGTTCGGAGCGCTCGCCAAGATGGGCGACAAGTCGCTCGCGCCGAAGCTGATCGACATCTACCGGCAGGAGACGCGCGGATGGCAGCGCCGGCAGATGATCGATCCCATCGTGCGGCTGCTTCGGAGCGACTCGGCCGACTTCCTGAAAGAAGCCCTGCAGGACGATGAGGACGACATCCGCGTGCAGGCGCTCCAGGCCGCGCGAACCTACCTGAAGCCCGGCGAGCGGACGGTCGTCCTGCTCGACCTGATCAGGAACGATGACAATGATTACGTGCGCCGCGCGGCAATCGGCGCGCTCCCGAGCGACGAAGCCGCCAACGCCAGCGGCGTTCTCATCACCGTGCTGAAAGACGGCGGGCCGCTGTCCCGCCGCGCGGCCGCGGGCGCGCTGGGCCGTGCCAAGTCGGCCGACGCAGTCGCGGCGCTCGTCGGCGCGTTCGCGTCCGAGCAGGATCCCGCGGTCAAGAAGACGATCCTCGGCGCGCTCGCCCAGGCGCAGGCGAAGGAGGCCGTTCCCATTCTCCGGCGCGCGTTGAAGGCCGAGGACCCGAAGATGCGGGCCGCGGCGCTCGCGGCGTTGGGACGTTTCGACGACGCGCTCGACGACGCGCTCGTCGTCCGTGTCTTCATCGCCGAGGAAGATCCGCTCGTGGTGGCGGCCTGCGTCCGTCTGATCCTGACCCGCCGCCTGCGAGACCCGAAGCTGCTGCCACGATTCGAGAAGCTGCTCGAAGGCGACGACCCGAGAGTCCGGCGCGGCGTCATTCAGTGCATCGGCCGAATCAACGGGCTCGCCGCGACCAAGGTCCTCTGCAAGGCGATCAAAAACGATGAGGACCAGGCCAACCGTGACGGGGCCCTGGCTCTGTTGCTCGCGCGGCTCGGGGGACCGAAGTTGCCGGGCCGCGATCTGGCGCGTGCGCTGACGACCGCGCTCGAGACCGATGACACGGCCGCGCGCGAGAAGATCATTGACGCGCTGGCGAAGCAGGCGGACGGTGAGCTGGCTCCGCTCCTGCTGCGGATACTGCGTCGCGACGACACCGCCTCGGTGCGTCTCGCGGCCACGCGTGTCCTCGATCGGATCGCCGACCGGGCGCTCGTTCCCGAACTGCTCGAGGCGGGCGGGGCCGAGGAGGACGAGGCGACGCTGGTCGCGCTGATCGGCACGCTCGGCAGGATTGGGGACCGGCGGGCCCTGCCGTTCCTTCAGAAATCGCTCCGGGCGCCCGACGCCCCGGTGCAGGCGGCCGCGCTCCGCTCTATCGGGCAGTTTCGCGACGCCGCCCTCGTCCCGTTCTACGTCGAGCGGTTCGAGCGCAGCTCGAGCGTCGAGGTCCGCCTGTCGAGTCTGCGGAACCTGACGGGGTGCGAGGATCGGCGCGCCATTCCCGCCCTCCTGACCGGTCTCGATGACGACGACCCCCGTATCCGCCGCGCGGCGCTGCACGCCGTGAGCAGTTTCCTCGATGCCGAGGTGGCGGCCGAACTTGCGGCCCGCCTCTGCGAGGAGCGCGTGGCCGAGCCGACGGCCGACGTGCTCGCAGAAGCTCTCGGCCGCACCCGATTGCGGGCCGTCGCCGACAAGCTGCTCGCCGCGGCCCGCGAGAAGGCGGACGATCCGCAGGCGGTGCGCCGGCTGTGTGCCGCACTGGGGCACGCGGGCGATCGGCGGGCGGCCGTCGTGCTCACGGGCGTCCTCGAACGCGAGCCGGAAGACGATGTCGCACTCGCGGCCGTCGACGCGCTGGCGCGTCTGGGCGAACGAGAACACGGCGGCCTGTGCCTGAAAGTCGCGGAGCGGTCGACGGGCCGGCTGTCGCACGCGGCTGCGGCCGCGGCCGCGCAGCTCGACGGCGAGCGGAGCTTCGACTATCTCGCCGCGCGGTTTCGCGCCGCGGGCGAGCGCGAGAAGGCGCTCTATGCGCCGCTGCTGGCCGCGGCCGGCGGGGCGAAGGCGGCCCCCCTGCTTCGCGAGGCGCTTCAAGATGCGGAACGCGACGGCCTGATCGGCGCACTGTGCAGCGCACTGACCGGCCGCACACCGGCCAACATCGACGCGGCCCGTGCGGTCGCCTTGGGCGACGTGGGGCCCGATGCATCGCTTCCCGCGATGCGGCTCCTGGCGCGAATGGCCCCGGCTGCCGCCGAGCGCGTCCTTTCGGGTCTGACCCGGCCCAGTCGCCGGGCGCAGGTCCGCGCGGCGGCGCTGGTGCAACTCGCCGACGTCGTCGGCCAACTCCCGACCCGGAAGACGCGGCTCCCGCTCGAGCCCGTTCGGAAGCTGCTCGAGTCCGACGAGCCGGAGTTGAAGCTCGCCGCCGTCGAGGTGTTGGGGAAGTTCCAGTCGAAGGAAGATGCGGCGCGCCTCGCCGCGTTCGCGAAGGACAGCAGCGACGACCGGCTGCGCGCGGCCGCGATCCGGGCGCTCGGCTCGATGAAGGACAGCGACGAGGCCAAGGCGACACTGACCGAATTGCTCGGCCGGGACGATGATGTCCCGTTGGCCGACGTGGCCCGCTCGCTTGGCGAGCTTCGGTTCGAAGGGGCCGTTGCCCCGCTTGCCGAGCTCGCGGCGTCGGCGGAGCCGGCGACCCGCGAGGCGGCGGTCGTTGCGCTTGGCCGCATCGGGTCGGCCGACGCGCTCGCGGCCGTCGAGAAGGCGTTCGAGCAGAAACACGCCGGCCGGGTGCAGGCGGCCGCGGCGCTCGCCCTCGGTGCGACCGGGAACCGCGACCACGTCGCGCGGATCGCGACCGCGCTTCGCATGGCGCCCGGGATCGAGGTGCGCGCGGCATGTGCCGAGGCGCTGGCGACGCTCGGCGGCGAGGAAGCCGCGGCGGCGCTGACCGATGCGCTCGAGCAGGACTCGGGCGTTGTGCGCGAGCGCGCCGTGCGGGCGCTCGCGGCGCTGAAGGCGCCGGGCGCCGAAGAGGCATTGCGTCAAGCGGCGAGCGATACGGACGTTCACGTGGCGGCCGCGGCGAGGGCCGCTCTCGAAGCCCTGTCAGGAGCGAAGTAGGCCGGGATGAAAGCCGGACGACGACAGACCCCGATGCTCGTGCTGGCGGTGGCCGCGGCGCTGCTTGCCCACGGCCCGGCGATGGGCGGGAACCTGGAGGCGAAGCCGAGCGCCATCCAGCACCTCGCGATCGATGAGGACACGAACGATGAGATCGCGAAAGTCGACAAGCATCTCGAGAAGAAGGAGTGGCGCAAGGCGATCGAGATCTGTCAGGGGCTGCTCGCCAAGCCGCCGAAGGTGATGGTCAAGATTCGTGACGGGGTGTACGGCGGCCCGCACGCGGTGTGCGAGGCGAAGTTGCGCCGTATGCCGGCTCCCGCTCAGCTCCTCTATCGGACGCTCTACGACGCCGAGGCGGAACGCCTGCTCAAGCAGGCGCTCACGAACCGGGGCCTGCCGGACGTCAGGCGAGTGGTCCGTGAGTTCGGCTGCACGTCGCACGGGCCGCGGGCCCGCGCGGTGCTTGCCGATCTCCTGTTCGAGCGGGGCGACGCCCGCGGGGCTCTCGACCAATGGCTCCTCTGGAAGGGGACCGCCGACATGAAGGCCGTCCCGGAGGCCGTCCGCCGCCGCACGGCCGTCAAGATCGCGACGGCGGCCGCGCGGCTGGGCGACCGGCCGGCGCTCGAGAGCGCGGTCGAGCTGTTCGGCGAGAAGGGGACCCTCATCGAGGCGGGCCCGAAGCGGCTGGCCCGCGCCGCCGAACTCCGAACGTTTGCGGCCGGCCTGTGGCTCGACGGCGGCCGCGACCTGCCCGCGATGCCGCCGCAACTCGACTTCAAGCGCTGGCTGCAGGTCGGCGATCAGACTTACACCCGCCGCGCCACCCGCTACTACGGCTCGTCGGAGAGCCTGGCCTTTGGCGCCAGCGGGGCCGTGTCCGGCGGGGTGTGCTTCCAGAACATCCCCGCCGGCGTCCGGGCGCGAGACACGCTCACGGGGCAGACGCTCTGGAAGCGCGCGGCTCGGAACTACTCGGGCGACTACTATTACACGCCCCGCTCCTCCAACCTCTACAGCCGCGTCTGGCCGGCGGCCTGGGACGCGAAAGAGAGAATTCTGTTCGTGAGCGGCGGCGTCCGGCTCGGCGCCTACAACGTGAAGTCGGGCCGCCTGCTGTGGTCGAAGACGCGCAGCTCGTTCGGCGCGATCGAGGCGATCGGGAACGACGAGGAGTTGCGCATCAACATCTCGTCGCCGGTGATCTGCTGGCGCGACAAGGCCTACGCGGTCGTCGAGACCTCGCAGGGACAGGTCTTCTTGATGGCGTTCAGGCAGAGGACCGGCGCGCTCGTCTGGCACATCGCGCTCGGCGGCAGTTCCCGGGGCTCGGGTCGGCGCGCGTCGTTCCCGTCGGCGCTCGCCCGGGCCGGCTCACAGATTCTCGTCGTCACGGGGCATGGGGTGCTCGCGAGCTGCGACGGCTCGACCGGGGAACTGCGCTGGCTCGTGCCGTACCGGCGCCACAAGCGGTTCGCAAAGGAGCGCCGCTACTATGACGTCGTCTCGCTGCGCTACCATCCCCTGCTTCCGGCCGGCGATTCGGTCATTTGCATGCCCGCCGACGGCCAGCAGATCATGTCGGTTCGCGTCTCCGACGGGCACGTGAACTGGGAGAAAGAGGTGCCCGCCGACCGGCGGCTGGCGGCCGTCCTGCCCGCGGCCCCGGGCCGGCCCGGCCGGGTGTTCGTCTCGGGCAGTGTGGTCAAGTCGCTCAGCGACGAGGACGGCGAGGTGCTCTGGTCGTGGCCCGTTCCCGAATCAGGCAAGGCCGGCCTTGGGCTCCTGACCGACGTCGGGCTGACCTTCGCGACACGCAAGGGCATCTACACGCTCTCGCCCGAGACGGGCGAACTGGCGCGGTTCGATCCGGTTCTCCTGCCGGACTGGGAGGACATCCACGTCGCGTCCGGGCCCGACGCCGTCGTGCTGACGGCGGGGAGCGGGATCTGCTCGATCGGCGGGCGGAAGCGAACGGAGGAGCTTCTGCTCAAGCCCTCGGCGAAAGGCGCCGAGCCCTGGGTCGTCGCCATGCGGGCCCGCTTGCGGCGAGATCAGGGACGGGTCGAATCGGCCCTGAAGCTCTACGGCCGTGCGATCGAAGCCGCGCGACGCCGGAGCGATACGGCGAAGCTCGCCGCGATTCTCGAGAGCGAACTGCTGGACCTCTATCACAGCCGCCAGCAGGCGGAATGGAAGGCGGGCCGGCCGATCGAGGCGTTTCTGTGGCTGCGCCGCGCCCTGGCCGCGCCCAGCCGGCTGCCCTATGAATGCTCCATCGCCTACGGCGCCGGCGAAGCCGAGCAGCCGGCGGGGCCGCACAAGGTCGTGTTGGCTTCCGGCGACCGGGTTTCGGGCACGCTGCAGAGCATCGGGCCGGACCATGTCGTGCTCCTCGTCGGCGGCGAGCCGTGGCAGATCCAGGCCGCGGGGGTCACGCGGGTCGTCGTCTCGGCCGGCGGCGTCGGTGAAGACGAGGCGGGACCGCGAGGGCCGCACCTGGCCCTGACGAACGGCGACCGAATCACGTGCTCCATCGAGGCGCTCCGCGACGGCGAACTGCTCGCGCGCGCGCCGTTCGGCACTTTTCGTGCGAAGCTCGACAGCGTCGCCGAGATCGTCCTCGGCGGAACCGCCCCGAAGCGGCCGCGCGACGCCGTGCACGTCACGCTCCAGAACGGCGACCGCCTCTCCGGCCGGATCCTCGCGTTCGACGGCACCGCGTTCCTGCTGGAGTTGCCGTCGTGCGGCGCCCGGCGAATCGAACTCAGCGCAATCCGGGCGGTGGCGAACCGGCGGGCCCGTTCGGGCCGAAAGGGCCCGCGGCGGCGGCTCGACATCCCGCCACCCGGCGAGAAGGAATCGAAATAGAAGGGAACCGATGAGTACCGGCGACGTGACTCAGGACCCGCGGCTGCGCGACATCAAGCTCGTTGTCACGGACGTGGACGGCGTGCTGACCGACGGCTCGATGATCTTCAACGCCGACGGGACGGAATCGAAGACCTTCAACGTGCGCGACGGCTCCGGCATCAAGTACCTGCAGCGAAGCGGTATCGCGGTCGCCATGCTGTCCGCGCGGGAATGCCGGCCGGTTGCTCAGCGCGCGACATCGCTTGGCATTGAGCACTGTATCATGGGCGCGCTCGACAAACTCCCGGCATACCGCTCGCTGCTCGAGACGCTCGGCCTGTCCGACGCGCAGGTGTGCTACGTCGGGGACGATCTCCCCGACATTCCTCCGATGCGGGCCGCCGGGTTCCCCGTGACGGTGGCGGACGCCGCCGACGGAGTCAAGGAGCACGCGGCGTATGTGACGCAGGCAGCGGGCGGCCGGGGCGCCGTCCGCGAGATCGCGGAAATCATCTTGAAGGCGCAGGGCAAATGGGAAAACGTGATGAGTCGATACATCGGGTGATCGTGCGGTGTGGTCTCCTGGTGGTTGCCGCTGCCGTCTTGTGCGGGCGCGCCGGCGCGGCCCAGGTCTCGTTCGAGAACATCACTTGGCCGCGGCACGACAAGGACACGGGCGTGCTTGACTGGGAGCTTCGCGCCAGTACCGCGCGGCCGACCGTCGTCGAGAACCAGTACGCGTGCGTCGAGCCCGAGCTGACGATCTTCAAGGTCGAAGAGAAAGGCGGGCGGCTGCGTATTCGGAAAGATCTGTACCTGCGCTCGGAGAGGGGCACCTATGTCCACGGGTCGCGCCGCGCCAAGGCCGACCTTGCCGGTCGGGTCGTGACGGAGCTGTACGGGGCGGAGGTCGTCCGGCTAATCACGAGGGACGCGACCGTCGACGCGACGTGGGACAAGGAGCGACAGGAGAGGACGCGCCTCGTGACGTCGCGCTCGCCCGTGACGATGAAGAGCAAGACGCGCGACATGATGGGCGAGGGGATGGAGATCTCGCAGAAGACCACGAAGACGGGCGCCGGCGACAAGTCCGTTGTGACCATCCACCGGAACATCACGATGGAAATGCGAGGCGCCGAGGTGTCGGGCGCTCTGCCCGTCGTCCCGGGGGCCGAGAGCGCCGACGCGGCGCCGGCGCCGATTCAGATCACGTGCCTCGGCCCGCTCGTGTTCGACCGGCTCGCGCAGGTGGCGTCGTTTCGCAATCAGGTCGCTCTGAAGAAAGGGGACACGACCCTCCACTGCGACGTGCTGACCCTGACGTTTGTGTCGGAGCCCGACGAGGAGCCGGCGGGCAAGGAGGGAGCGCCCAAGACGCCCGGTGCCGGCGCGGCCCTGAAGACCCTGCTTGCCGAGGGACACGTCGCCGTTCTAGGCAAGGATCAGGAGATGCACGGCGACCGGCTGACGTGGGATCCGGAGCAGGGGCGGGGCGTGCTGACGGGAGCGCCGGCGCGAATGAACGCCGGCGGAACCAAGGCCCGCGCCCCGAACATCGAGTTCAGCCCAAAGGCCGACAGCGTGACCTACACGGGCGGGGCCGTCGTCGAGATCGAGCTCGAGCTGGAATGAGAACCGATCTGTTCGACTACGACCTGCCGAGGGAGTTCATCGCCCAGCATCCCGCGGAGCAGCGCGACACGTCGAAGCTGCTCGTCCTGCGCCGCGATACCGGCAAGACCGAGCAGCGGACGTTCGCCGACCTCCCCGAATACCTGGGCCGCGGCGACGTGCTCGTCGTCAACGACACGCGCGTGATCCGGGCGCGGCTCCACGGACATCGCTCGACCGGCGGCAACGTCGAGGTGCTGCTCGTGCGGCCGTCGCGCGACGCGGCCGGCGAGGATGTCTGGGAGGCGATGCTCACCTGCCGCGGCCGGCTCCGCGACGGCGAGGAGATCGCGTTCGCCGACGAACTCTCCGCGACGCTGCTCGGGCGCGATGAGCACGGCGTGTCGCTCGTCCGGCTGCGATGTGACGGCGACGTGTCCGCCGTGCTCGACCGGCTCGGCCGGGCGCCGCTGCCGCCGTACATCAAGCGGCCGCGCGAGGGCGACACCTTCGCGGCCGAGGATGCGGAGCGATATCAGACGGTCTACGCCCGGGCGCCGGGCGCGGTCGCCGCGCCGACGGCGGGCCTGCACTTCACGCCCGAGCTGCTCGCGCGAATCGAGGCCGCGGGCTGTGAGATCGCGCCGCTGACGCTCCACGTCGGGCCCGGCACGTTCAAGCCCGTGCGGGCCGACGACATCGAGGACCACACCGTCGACGCCGAGTGCTACGTCCTCCCCGACGAGACGGCGGCGGCCGTGAACCGCGCGGAGCGGGTCGTCGCGGTCGGCACGACGTCGTGCCGCGTGCTCGAAACGCTTGCCACGGGGGAGGGCGGTCGCATCCGGAGCGGCGAGGGCTGGACGGACCT
This sequence comes from uncultured Planctomycetota bacterium, assembly GCA_964385685.1. Lineage (GTDB taxonomy): Bacteria > Planctomycetota > PUPC01 > PUPC01 > PUPC01 > CAYLQD01. The sequence continues at coordinate 34,187 of CAYLQD010000016.1, forward strand.
CTTCATCCGCCCGCCGCACGAGTTCGAGGTGGTCGACGCGCTCGTCACGAACTTCCACCTGCCCCGAAGCTCGCTGTTGATGCTCGTCAGCGCGTTCGCGACGCGGGAGATGATCCTGGCGGCGTACGAAGACGCGAAGCGGCTCGGCTGCCGGTTCTACAGCTACGGCGACGCGATGCTCATCCTCTAACCGTGCGACCGCCGAACGTCGTTGACGAGCGCGTGCGCGGCGCGCGTTGTGTCCGGCAGGCGATACCCGCGGGTGCATCGGAGGACGAGGCGGATCGAGGACGGGATGTCGGCCAGATGGCCCGGCGATACGTAGACGGGCTTGACGCCGTCGCGTGTCCGCACGACGGAGCCGATTATGCGCCCCTCGTGGCGCAGTGATGCGCGGCGGCCGCGGGCCGCGCCGACGGCTCGGTGTTCGCCGACGAGGCGGGACTTCGCGCACCCGACCGACGGAATCCCGAGCCACAGGCCGACGTGCGAGGCGAGCCCGATCCCACGCATGTGCGCGATCCCCTGGCCGTCGAAGATGACGGCGTCGGGCCGCGTCTGCAGCCGGCGGAACACTTCGAGCAGAGCGGGCGCCTCGCGAAAGCTCAACAGGCCGGGGATGTAGGGGAAGCGAACGCGGAGCGACACCGCCTGCGACTCGACGGGCTCGAGGCCCGGCAGGCGCAGCACGACGACGCCCGCGTGCATCAGGTCGCTGCCCTTGTCGTATGACACGTCGGCCCCCGCGACCAGCTCGGCGCGCGGAAGCGGGCGGGTTACGATCTTGGCGCGGAGCCGTTTCTGAAGAGCGACCGCTTCGGCGGGGTCGTCGGGCCAGGGATGGAGTGTGCGGAACTTCATTCGTGCGGTGGGACGATCCCGATGCCGCGTTCGCCGACCTCGGCCGCCCGCTCGGCGTCGATCTCCCGGAGCAGGCCGTCGAGCTTCAGGAGCGTGGCCTCGGCGATGGCGCGCTCGCGGCGGCGCTGCTCGTGCCAGTTCTGACGCGAGAGTTCGAGGAGCGCCTCCTCGATGGCCCGGAGGCGGCGGCTGAGTTCGCGGGCCGCGTTCAGGCGCGTGCGCGAGAGCGCGGCCCAGCGCTCCGACTCGGCCCGGTCGCCACGCTCGGCCGCGCGCTTGGCCTGATCCAATGCGTGTTCGGCCGCCTTCAGGTCCTCCTCGTAGCGCCGGAGTTCCTCCTTGAGGCGCCTGTCAAGTTCCTCCTTCGACCAGCGCAATCGCTTCTGCCGCTGAGCGAGCGCTTCCCGCACCTCCGCCTCGATCTCCTTGCGGACGCTGTCGACCGTTTCCTTGTCGAGGTCGACGAGGATGCGGTACTTCGCGGGATGGACCTTCTCCGGTTCCTTCTTGTCGGCCGGCTCGGCGGCATAGGCGAGGGCGGGCGCGGCCGCGATTAGAAGAATGATAAGGAAGCGCGTCACGTTCGGTCTCCACAGGTCGCGAGCCATTGTACCACCGCGCGGTGGTGTGTCAATCACGACGTCCGCGCGGCTTTGCGTTTCTTGCGCGTGATGAGATGGATGAAGGCGGTCTCGAGGAGGATGCGCTTGTCGGCGATGACCGAGTTCTTGAGCGAGGCGTCGCACCGGAGCAGTGCGGAGCAGTTGTAGCGAAGCTCGCGAAGCCCGAACGTGCTGACCTGGGCGAGGAACTGGTCGACGTAGAAGTTGACGCCGACCTTTCGCGCGGCATCGACAGCTTTGACGCCTTTGCCGATCTGCTCCTTGACGGTCCAGAGGCGGCGCATGTGCCGCGCGACGCCGAAGAGGATGCCGGTCTCCTTGCCGCCGCGTTCGAGCAGGCCCTCGAGCACGGCGAGCGCGCGGGCCGGCTGACGGCGGCCGATGGCGTCGGTCAGCTCGTAGATTTCGTGGCCGCGGTCGCGGAGCGAGACCTCCTGCACGGCCGCGGCGGTGATCTTCTTCCGGCCGCCCGCGAAGACGGCCAGCTTGTCGAGTTCGGCGGCCAGCATTGCGAGGTCGGGCCCGAGGAACTCGGCGAGGAGCGACGCGGCTCCGGAGTCGATCGACCGGCCCATCGCCTTGGCGCGGGCTGTGATCCACGGGATGAGGTCGCGGTCGTAGAGTCGCTTGCACGCGACCAGCCCGCCGGCCTTCTCGACCGTCTTCGTGAGTTTCTTCCGGCCGTCGGTCTTTTCGAGCACGAGCACGAGGTGGCTTGCGTCGGCCGGCGCGGCGACGTAGGCCGCGAGGCGGGCGTCGTACTTTTCGACGAACCGCGCGGCGGGCGAGATGATGATCAGGCGGGCGGGGCTGAAGAGGTCGGGCGTCCGGAGCGTGTCGAGCACGGTTGCGAGGTCTGTTTCGTCGCCGTGGTAGAAGCTGCGGACGCACTCGCCGGTCTGTGATGCAACGGCTTCGCCGATGGCGGCGACGGCCTGGTCGGCAAGGAAATGCTCGGGGCCCGCGACGAGATAGACGGGGGCGACGCGCCCCTTGGCCAGGGCGGCCTGGAGTTCGGAGACGGTCTGGCCGGGCTGTTTCTTCTTTGCCACAGCCCGCTCCCTGGGCTACGTCGCGAGTTCGTTGACTATGGCGGCGACGGTCACTATGATGAGAATCACGCACCCGATCAGGAGCCACGGGATGCGGCCCGCTTTGTCGGGCGCGTCCTCGGCTTTCGACCGCGTGTCTTGGCTTTGTGTGGGTTTCGTCATGCTCGGGGGGATTCTATGCCGGCCCGCCGCGCCTGTCAAGTTGTTCTCGCGCTGAGCGCGCTGCTGCCGATGTCCGCCGTGGCCGGGGAAGCGGTCGATGAAGTTCGCGCGGCCGTGCGGATGCTTCGGCGGCTGGAGCGCACCTGCCTCGAGTACGACGGCCCGAACCGGCATCGCCTGCTCGATGCGGTCGCCCGCGAGGCCGTGCGGCTCTACGAGGGCGCGAACTACGATCCCGCGCTCGACGCCGTCCTGCTCACGTGGGCGCTGTATCCCGAGGATCTGCCGCGGGCCTATCACGGCCTGCAGCCGGGGAGGGTCGAGGTCGCGGTGCGGTGGCCGTCGAAGGATGAGGCCGGCCTGCTGCCGCTCGATGCGAAGAAATACACGTGGGTGATGGTCGCCGTGACGAACAAGTCCGAGGAGGGCCTGCGGCTTCGGGGGCTGCGGGCGACGGTCGGACACAAAGGAGCGCCGCTGCGAGATGCGTCCGGGGCGGCGGTCGAATCGATCGCGCCGGAGGACCGGGCGTTGCGGAAGTTGCTTGGGCAGAAGGCGGCGGCGCTGTGGCCGCCGCGGGTCGCTCCGGGAAAAACGGCGACGTTCCCGATGGTGTTCCCGGCCTTCGACCGGTGGACCGAGATTCGGTTCGTGCACGAGCCGAGCCGCATCTACGCGCCGGTGTGGGACTACGCGGCGGTGGAGCGTCACGTGGCGCGGCGTCTGCGGGCGGAGCGGGTCGTCGCGGCGCAACGGGCGAAGATCGCGGCCGCGAAGGCGAAAGCGGCGGAGCCGGGCCCGGAGAAGGAGCCGCCGGCCCGGCCGCGCTACGTGCTCATCGGCTACGTCCGAAACGAGGTGTCGGCGGGCAAGTTCGGAATCCAGCTCGTCGAGCCGAAGCTGGCCCGCGAGCACACGGTGTATTTCGTCCGCGCGGGGCGGGCGACCACGGCGACGCTCAAGCCGATCGGCTCGGGCAGCATCGCCGAGCTTGCCGGGCGCGGCGGGGCGGCGAAGAAGGGCGACGCGGTGTATGTCTTGGTGGAGCCGCCGGCGAAGAAGTCGGGGCCGGACGACAAGAGGAAGGAATGAGGCGCCGGGCCCCGGGCCGGGGCGACGCGCCGGAAGGAGGGTGACGTGCCGCAGAAGGGCGTTCGCATCGAGGACCTCGTCGACGATTTCTCGAAGAAGTGCGACACGATGATGACCGAGCTGGGCAAGGTCATCATCGGCCAGCAGCGTGTGCTGAAGGAGATGATCGCGGCGATCTGCTGCCGCTCCCACTGCCTGCTCGTCGGCGTGCCGGGGCTCGCGAAGACGCTGATGGTCCGCGCGGTCTCGCAGATGATGGAGCTGTCGTTCAAGCGGATCCAGTTCACCCCCGACCTGATGCCGTCGGACATCACGGGCACGAACGTGATGCAGGAGGACGAGCGGACGCGGCGGCGCTCGTTCCAGTTTATGAAGGGGCCGATCTTCGCGAACATTATTCTGGCCGACGAGATCAACCGCACGCCGCCGAAGACGCAGGCCGCGCTGCTCGAGGCCATGCAGGAGAAGCAGGTGACGGTCGGCGACCAGACGTATCCGCTCGCCCGGCCCTTCTTCGTCATCGCGACGCAGAACCCGATCGAGCAGGAGGGCACGTATCCGCTGCCCGAGGCGCAGCTCGACCGGTTCATGTTCAACATCTTCGTCGACTATCCGCTGCAGGAGGAGGAGGAAGAGATCGTCCGGTTCACGACGCTCGGGTCCTACGCCGATCTCCAGCCGGCGTTCAGCGCGAAGGACCTGCTCCGGATGCAGGACGTGGTCGGCGAGATCGCGGTGTCGGATTATGTCATCAAGTACGCGACGAACCTCGTCCGCGCGAGCCGGCCGAAGGACGAGCGGGCGCCGAAGTTCATCAACGAGATGGTCGACTGGGGGGCGGGCCCGCGGGCCGGGCAGGCGCTCGTGATGGGCGCCCGGGCGATGGCGGCGATGGAGGGCCGGCTGAACGTCGACCCGCAGGACATCCGCGACGTGGCCATTCCCGTGATGCGGCACCGGATCGGCGCCAACTTCCAGGCCGAGGCCGAGGGGATCGACGACGTCGAACTCGTCCGGATGCTCCTCCACGAAATCCCCGAGCCGCGGGCGGGTGGGTGACGGACAATTATGAGGAAGCCAGGAAAGCAGGAAGGAGAAGGAGGGAGCCGGACGGAGCCGTTCTCCTGCCTTCCTGGTTTCCTGATAGTATTTGGAGGGAGGGGAGAGGGATGAGGGAGACTCACGTGTACGTTGCGGCCGTACTGGTCGTCTGCGTGTTGCTCGCGGGTTGCTCGGGACCGCGCGAGCGCCTGGAGACACTCGATGAATACATGGCGGAGTACAACGCCGCTCGCAAGAAGGCGAACGAAAAGCCAAATGTGGTCCAAGCCGTCGAACGCGCGGTGAAACTCATGGGGCAAGAATCGCTTTCGGAAACCGCCTTGGATGAGTATCTGGTCTTCTGGAAAGAGACCAGGACGGGCGGCGGTAATGCGCACGTCTACACGTCCGGCAAGTTGCGGGCAACCAAGTCCGGCGTGCCGAAGACATTCCGCGAGGAAGTGATGGCCAACGGGGCCTCGTTCGCCGAAGTTCGGAAGGCGCGCACGCTGCCGGCTGGCCTTATCCCGCTGGATCCGAAAGACTATCTCTCGGAAACGATGAAGTTCGGAAGCGACGCACGACACCTGGCGATCAGCCTCGGTCACGCAGCGCTTATTGAACTCGCAGACGGAGAACTGAAAGCCGCTCGGGAACGCTGCTTCGACATGTTAACGCTTGAGCGCGCGTTGGCGGACGCGCCGCCAATCCTGTCGCAATTGAGCAGAACCGCCGTTGCCGGGGCCGCCGGAAACAGGGCATTGAGCGTTGCGGTTGGCGGGCCGTGGACGGGAGAGGAACTCGACGAGATGGCCGCGGCGCTGGAGTCGCTCGACCGCTCTCCAGTCGACGTGCTGCGACGTGCGCTTCGTCTCGATCGCGCCTGGGCGCTGCACGAAATCCGGCGATTCGAGTCGATGAGCGATAAAGCACTGGCAGAGCACATCGACGGTTTCTATCGCGCTCAGGAGCGGCTTGACACCGTCATCGGGCGTCACGACGTGAAGCGCAAGAGGCCCACCGTGAGCGAGGTGCGGCGGATGCTCCCTGGGGACCGCGAGGTGGTTGTCGCCCGCTTCCGGGAGCACGAGCTGGCATTGTCGGAACCGGGAACAAGGCTGCGCGACGCGGGCCCGTCTGACACGAGTTGTGACGAGCCGAAGGAGTTGGGACTGGTGGGCTTCGTGGTCTGTCCGAAGTACTGGGGCAGTTCCGAGCGCGCACTGACGACGGACTGCGCCCAGCGCCGGGCCGCCATCGCTCTCTTGCGTGCGCTGGCGTTCCGGGCGCGGAAGGGGCGACTGCCACGAGCGGATGAGCTTGAGATGCCCGAGGATCCGTTTCGGCCGGGCGAGCGGATGACGTACGTGCACGACAAGAAGAACGGACGGATCGGCGTCTATGCGATCGGCTGGCCGAGGGAGGCATTGAAGCCAAGGAAGGACCCCGGGGACGACCGGACGACCGAGACGGTCGAGAGCCCGAGAATAGGCCGCTGGCTCATTCTGGAGGGGAAACAGGCCGGCGAGCCCAAAGAGAAGTAGGGTGGCGCTAGTCCTCCGCCTCTTCCTCCTCGCGTTCGTCTTCGTCGTCGCCTTCGGCGATGCGCTTGTACTCGCGGATCTTCTCGGCTTCCTGCTGAAGCCATGCGGCGCTCTTGCTCCCCTCGACGACGATGCCCTTCAACTCGCGCACGATCCGCGTCACGTTGCCGATGATGTTCTTCAGCGTGTTCTGGTCTTCCTCGGTCAGTGAGGTGCCGCTCTCGAGCAGCGTCCGGCTGCGTGAGAGAATCTCGTCGAGCGGCCCGGTCAGCCGCGTGACGGCCTGCCGCACGAGCCGCGCGAGCGCGACGTGGTCCTTCTGGTCGAGGATGGCCTTCTTCTGCTCGGCGATCCGCAGCACCATCTCGTTGTACATTCCGTAGAGGTCGGAGAACTCGTTCCGCGGGTCCTCGGCCTCGATGGTGGCGAGGTCGCCTTCGCGAATGCGATACTCCTGCATGAAGATCGCCTGCATCGGCTTGTGGACTTTGGCGCGCAGGACATAGTGGACGACGATGACGATGATGACGAGCGTGATGGCGAGGACGGCGAACTCCCAGAGCATCAGGCGGCCGGCGAGGTCGGCGACCTGTGTGAGGGGTTGGCGGAGAAGGATGGCGCCCGTCAGGGTCTTCTGTGAGGGGTCGGCGTAGCAGGGGATGGCGACCTCGTAGTGTCTGCGGCCCTCGACGTCGATGCGGCCGACGGGTTTCTTCCCGGCGACGGCCTCGGCGAGGGTCGGATGCCAGTATGGCCGGCCTCGCGGGGCGCCCGTGTTTTCCGCGAGGGTCTTGCCCTCGGCGTCGACGATGACGATCTGCTGGCCCGCCCGTTGACGGAGCTTGGCCGCCTCGATGTAGTCCTCGGCGATCTTCACGCGATCTTCGGGTTTCTTCGCGCGCGAAAGCAGGACCTGCAGCAGCGATCCCTGATCCATCAGGTCGGTGCGGATGTTCTCGATGAGGATCCTCTTCTCGACCTCGTATTGGTAGTAGAAGGACGCGAGACTGAGGAAGACGATGGCGAGCCCCAGGTTGAGCGTCAATTGCCTGAGCAGGCTGCCTTTTCGCTTGGCCATGGCGAGGCCCCCTGGAGAATTGGGGTTGCGGGTTCGCGGGTGATTCTAGCATCCGAAGGGGCCGGGGCGCAAACCTTCTTCGGACGAAGTGGATACTCTGAACGGGGGGGACCGCGCGGAAACCGGGACAGCCAGCGAGTGGCAGTCCCTGGTTTCCGCCCTGTGTCACGCGAGCGCGCGGGCGAAAAACGGTGACTGGCACCTGCGGAGCGAAGCGGAGACGTGCCTGTCACCGCTTTTCGCCGTCGTCACCTCCCGTTCAAAATATCGACTCCTTCGGGCGCTCAATTCTTCTCGGAGCAGTCGCAGGGGGCGTGGCCGCAGCCGGGACACCCGCCGCTGTATTTCCGAGCGGCGTCTTCCATCTCGACGCCCGCGATGCTTGCCAGCGTGCAGAGCCAGGCGAGCACGTCGCCGAACTCGTCGGCCAGCGCCGCCTTGTCCTCCCCGTCGCGCAACTCGGTCGCCAGCTCGCCCACTTCTTCGATGAACCACATGAACGTGCCGCCGACGCCGCGGGAACTGTCGCGCTCGTAGTAGATGCGTTCAATCTGCCGCTGAAATTCCGATAGCTGCATGGCGTTATCCCTCGTGTGCGTATTGGTCGAGCAGGGCGCGGACCTCGGGGACGACGTAGACGCCGTCGACCTCGGGCACGGTCGCGAGGGCTCTGGCCATCACGGCGACGCGGTCCGGCGTGTCGAGCCCGTCGTTGATGGCGAGGACCTCCTTGCCGTGGATGAGGCAGAGGCCGCCCTCGCCCTCGTATCGGACGTGACGGATCTCGACGCCGAGCCGCTCGGCGAGGTCGGTCAGTTCGGTCTCGATCGCATCCCAGTCCATCGTGTTCGCCGGTCAGGGGACAATGAGGGGCAGCCGCGCGGGCAGCAGTTCGATCCGGGCGGGGAGCGTCCCGATGAAGTCGCCGTCGACCTGGATCGGGGTGTCGTGTTCGGCCCGCATCTCGATCGTGGTTCCGCGCACGTGGAGCGCGTCGGCGTACTCGAGGACCCGGCGGCGCAGGCCGCCCCAGATATAGCGGACGAGATCGCGCCGCGTGCGGCCCCGGAGCAGGCAGATGTCGAAAATCCCGTCGGTCGGATCCGCGTCCTCCAGGAATCCGAACGGGCCGCCGTAGCTATGGACGTTGCTCACCAGCACAGTGGTCGCCGAGCCGACGAGCTTGCCGTCGACCTCGATCTCCATCTCGGGGAACCGGTAGCTGAAGAGAGCGCGCAGCGTCGGGCTCACGTAGCTGAGCAGGCTGATGCGGCCCGAGCGACGGCGGTAGAGCGACTCGGCAACGGCCGCGTCGAACCCGGCCCCGGCGAACAGGATGAAGCGGCGGTCGCCGATCCGGCCGACGTCGAGCCGCTCGGTCTTGCCTTGAACGATCATCTCGCAGACACGCCGCGTGTTGAACGGAATGCCGAACTCTTTGGCGAGGACGTTGCCGGTGCCGGTGGGGAAGATGGTGACGGGGATGTCCTTGTCGCCGACGCCGTTGACGACCTCGTTGAGCGTGCCGTCGCCACCGACGGCGAGGATGACGGAGACGTCGTCGGGCGCGGCCTCGTCGGCGGCCGTCTGCGCGGAACCGCGGGCCGTCGTCCACACCAACTCGACGTCGTAGCCCGCTTCGCGCAGGAGGGCTTCCAGCCGGGGCGCGTTCCGCCGGCCGAATCCCAGCCCCGAAATGGGGTTCACGATGATGAGGCATTTCCTGGCCACCGGTTCCTCGCGATCTTCGGTGCGGGGGCAAAGAGTGGGACATGCGGGTTTCCGGTCTCGTCGCGAATGGTAGCATGTGCCGAGAATGGGCGCAAGAGCGGGGACACCTGAAACACGGGCCGCAGGTCTCCGAGGAATAAGATAGGAATTTCTCGGTTGCGGCCTTGACTACCCGGGGAAATGCCGATATAAGAACAGTATGAGGTACGCAGCCGACAACGGGGCGATTCCGTGGTTCGTTCGGCGGGATCGGAGCGCGCTCGCCGGAGCGCCTCGTCAGGGGAGATGCCCCCTATGTGGCATGCCTCGGCCCGCAAGGGCCCCATCCGCTCGCTAGTCGTATTTCCTTGAATACCGAGTTCATTTACCAGACGGAGTGAAGTCATGCCGAAGACCATAGCAGAGATCAACGAGAAGATTCGCAGCGGCTCGGCCGTTATCGTCACGGCCGAGGAGATCATCGACATCGTCGACAAGAAGGGCGTCGCGGAGGCGGCCGCCGAGGTCGACGTCGTGACGACGGGCACGTTCGGCCCGATGTGCTCGTCGGGCGCCTACGTGAACGTCGGCCACCTCAAACCGAAGATGAAGCTCGGCGGCGGCCACGTCACCCTGAACGGCGTCCCGGTCTATGCCGGGCTCGCCGCGGTCGACCTCCAGATCGGAGCGACCGTGGTGGCCGAGGACGACCCGCTCAACAAGGTCTTCCCCGGCACGTTCGAGTATGGCGGCGGGCACCTCATCCAGGACCTCGTTGCGGGCGAAGACGTGCGCCTGACCGCGACCGCTTACGGGACCGACTGCTATCCGCGGAAGAAGGTGGACAGCTACGTCAACATCAAGGACCTGAACGAGGCCGTGCTGCTCAACCCGCGCAACTGCTACCAGAACTACAACTGCGCGGTCAACCTGTCGGACAAGACGATTTACACCTACATGGGCACGCTGCAGGCGGAACTGGGCAACGCGAACTACTGCAGCGCGGGCCAGCTCTCGCCGCTCCTCAACGATCCCTACTACCGCACGATCGGACTCGGGACCCGCATCTTCCTCGGCGGGGGCGTCGGCTATGTCTACTGGCAGGGCACGCAGCACAATCCCGACGTGCCGCGGCGCGACAACGGCGTCACCAAGGGCGGCGCCGGGACCCTCGGCCTCATTGGCGACCTGAAGCAGATGTCGCCCGAGTTCCTCGTCGGCACGTCGTTCCGCGGTTACGGCTGCACGCTCAGCGTCGGCGTCGGCATCCCGATCCCGATCCTGAACGAGGAGATCTGCCAGTTCACGGCCGTGACGGACTCCGACATCACGGCGCCCATCATCGACTACAGCGACGCGTACCCGAACGCCAAGCCCGGCAACCTGGGCGAGGTTACGTACACGGAACTGCGAACGGGCAAGATCACCGTCGACAGCAAGGAGGTGCCGACGGCGTCGCTGTCGAGCTATCCGAAGGCGGTCCAGATCGCCGAAACGCTGAAGGAGTGGATCCTGTCCGGGAAGTTCGAGCTGGCGCAGTCGGTCTCGCCGCTGCCGACGGCGGGCGAGGACTACAAGTTCAAGCCGTTCGCCGAGCGTCCGGTGGAGGAGGGGCGCAACGGCCTGGCTGCGGGCTGAGCAGGGCTCGAGGTGCATAAGACACGGCGGCGCCGCGCTTCGGTGCGGCGCCGCTCAACCCGCCGGCCAAACCGCCGAACCTCATAATAAGAGCCCCGGTTGAAAGGGCCGCACCCAGGCCCTATAATTGGTGCGCGTTCGGCGCACACTGCGGAGAATACGCATGGCCACCGGCACCAACGGTCTCCCGGCGACGCAGCTCGGCCTCAACGCCTATTTCAACACCCTGCCCGAGTTGGAGGCGTCGGACCTGCACCTGAAGGTCGACTCGCCCATCATGCTCCGGATCGGCGGGATTCTGCGCCCCCTCGACATGCCGCCCGTCACGGCCGACGAAGCGCAGGATCTGTGCTACTCGATCCTGAACGAAGACCAGATCGGGCAGCTTGAGACGAGCGGGAGCGTGGACCTCGCGCACTCGACGCCCGAGGGGTGCCGCGTGCGGGTCAACGTCTTCTTCCAGCGCGGGGTCCTGAGCCTGGCGGCCCGGTACGTCAACGCGCGCGCCCCGAACTTCGATGAGCTGATGCTGCCGGCGGACACGCTCAGGAAGATCGCCGAGTTCGAGTCGGGCCTGGTCATCATTGGCGGCACAACGGGCAGCGGCAAGTCGACGACGCTCGCGGCGATCATCAACCACATCAACAAGACGCGGAAGTGCCACGTCCTCACGCTCGAAGACCCGATCGAGTACCTCTTCACCGACGACAAGGCCATCGTCAACCAGCGCGAGATCGGGATCGACTCCGACTCGTTCCCCAACGCGCTCAAGCACGCGCTGCGCGAAGACCCGGACGTCATCTTCCTGGGCGAGATGCGCGACGAGGAGACAATCGCCACGGGCCTCACCGCCGCAGAGACCGGGCACCTCGTCTTCGGCACCCTGCACGCCGGCACGGCGCCGCAGGTCGTCGGCCGCCTGATCGACCTATTCCCCGGCAGCAAACATGGCCAGATACGCAAGAGCCTCGTGTTCAACCTCCGGGCCGCCATCTGCCAGAAGCTGCTCCGGTGCACCAAGCGCGACCGGAAGCGGGTCCCGGCGTGCGAGATCATGCTCTGCACCGCACCGATTCGGAAGCATATGGACGACGGCGAGGATGAGAAGATCGCCGACGTCATCCGCAGCAACCGGCACGACGGGATGATCGACTTCACGCACAGTCTGTACGACCTCGTGCAGAACCGGCTCATCACGAAACAGGAGGCGCTGGCGAACGCGCCGAATCCCAACGCACTCCAGTCGTTGTTCGACGGGCTTGATATCAAGTAACCCGCGCCAAGTTCCCTTATGAGCGAATGACCAAGCAGAACACAGGCGAGCCGACGCACGCGGTCATCTTCGACAACGACGGTGTGCTCGTCGACAGCGAGCCGCTCCATCGCATCGCGTGGGAGCAGACGTTCGGCCCGCGCGGCGTCGTCGTGCCGGACGAGGACTATGCGTGGAGCATCGGCCGGCGCGATCTCACCTTCGCAGGCCGCATGGCGGAGAAGTTCGGGATCGCGGACGCGGCCGAAGTCATTCGTGACGAGAAGCACGACCATCTAAGGCGGCTGCTGACCGAGCAGTCCGAGACGTTCCCCGGCGCCGCGGACCTTGTCCGCGCTCTCGCCCCCGATCATCGGCTCGGGATCAGCTCGTCGGCCATGCGGGCCGAGGTCGCCATCGTGCTCGACCGGTTCGGGCTCGAGGGCCTCTTCGACGTAATCGTCGCGAACGAAGACGTGACGAAGCACAAGCCGGACCCCGAGCCATACCTCCTGTGCGCGGAGCGGCTGGGGATTCCGCCCGAGCGGTGCATCGTGTTCGAGGACTCCCTCACCGGGATCGACGCGGCCAGGAGCGCCGGAATGCGCGTTATCGCGTTCACGAGTACGTTCCCGGCGGCGGAGTTGGCCCGCGCAGATGCCGTTGTCGAAAACCTGGCCGACACCGACGCCCTCCTCGGCCTGATTCGCTCGCTCGAGTCGTAGCCGGTCGCCCATCCCCCGCAAGAGCCGCCCGTCTTCCCGTGTATCTACTACAGGAGGG
>CAYLQD010000017.1:0-45446 GCA_964385685.1 uncultured Planctomycetota bacterium
ACGGTGTCTACGGCCCCACGACGTTCGATTTCGATGCACTTGGCGCGGTGGACGGTGTTCGGCTCTACGGACGTGCAGCGGGGCAGGCGGCATGGGGTGGCAAGGGCTTCGTTAGACTACAAGAGATTGAAGTTTATGCCGCCGCCGGCGAGCCCATCCCCGAGCCGGCTGGCTTGGGCCTGATGGGGATTGCGCTGTTGGCGGTTCGTCGTAAACGCTCGTAACGCGCCCGACGTGGCGCGGAAAACAGGGACTGCCACCCCGTTGGCTGTCCCGTTTTCCGTGTGAGTTGAACACGTCGGTTCGTAAGCCGTTCGACGTTGGGGCGGGCCAGACGCCCGCCCCAACGCTCAGCCGTTTATGAGTTGCTCTTGTTAGGAGGTTGTGACGTTGAAGAGAGTCGTTCTTGGCGTTGAACGTGGACTGGACCTGGAGGAGGTCCCCAACGAAGGAGAGGATGCCTATGGAACAGTAACCAGTTACCAGTAACCCGTGACCGGTCTGGCGCGGCGCGTGGCCGTGTCGGCCCGGTTGGAAAGAAAGGAGTGGTAAGATGAGACGAGTGATGATTGTGGCGATGGTGGGCGTGATCGGAATGGCCGGCGCGGCGCACGCCGCAACGGTCTTCAACTATGCGGGTGAAGGTGTCGTTAATGCGCCCGACGCGACTCCGCCCGTGTCCGGCGCCGACCTGTTGAACGGTCTGACGCCTGCCGTTACGGGCCCAGCAGTGGGACCGCACGGTTCATTCGGCCCGATTGGCGTCGCGACCGACGGGTTGTGGGGGACTGCGAACCCCGACAGAGTTCTTTTCACCGGCGCGATCGGAGACACCACCATATGGACCTATACGTTGGGTGGTGCATCCGATATCGGCGAGGTGCGCGTCTACTCAGCCGACAATGCCGCCGGTAATCTTGGCCCCCGCAGCGCGTACGACTACGACGTCGAGTTCCTGGATGCCGGCGACGTGCAGATCGGCTCGACGATCACCGTTGTCTCTGGCTTTGGCGGGACGCTGGATGCGGCGGGCAGCGGCACGGCCCACGTTCGGGGTAACGTTTATAACAATCCGCCCGATGGTGGCGCCTTGCCGGACTACAATCAAACCCACTACACGCAGGTCCTCGACGACACGGGTGTTCTCGCCGCAGGCGTGAGCAAGGTCCGTTTCACGTTCCGGCCCATTCGCAACCCGGGCGACGATGCTACGTATGGGTTGCTTGCCACGGCCGACGGGCACACCTGGGTCGGAGAGATCGACGTTTTCGCGGGGCACGCCGCGCCGATCCCCGAGCCGGCTGGGTTGGGCCTGCTGGGTGTCGCACTTCTCGCTGTTCGGAGGAAGCGTTCGTAGATAAATGATCGCCTGGGCGGCCCCGGATGGTCCGGGGCCCCAAGGGCGACACAGATTGAGCCGAGGGGGCTCACAATAAGGAGTAGGCCGTCCCGGCAAGCCGGGACTAACGGACGAAGCTAAGTGCTCTGGTTCGTAAGTTCGGTGACGTATTCTGGGTCAAGTGGCATTGCACAATCCTTCTCCACGGAGGGCTAGCGTGCCCAAACGTCGGTTCATTGCCCAGGATACCTTGTCATCGTATTTGCGAATGAGAGTACTAAGGCTTCGTCAGAGAGAAAGGAGGCAGACCATGAGATGGGCAATGATGATTGTGGCGATGGTCGCCGTGATCGCGATGGCGGGCGTGGCCGACGCGGGTTACGTGTACCTGGTCGACATTGGCACGGCTACCAGCCCTGTGGCAACGGCGACCGAGTTCCGCGACGACCCGACCGGAGGCGTCCCGGGCCTGACGGGTTCCGAGCCGGTCGACCCGCTGGACAGCGGCTCCGGCCCCGGCCCGCACACGTCGGCCGGTGGGATCGTCGTCGATTTCGGCGGCGCCCAGGATGCCTACTATCCCGGTGCCGGAGAGATCCCGGCTATGGGGAACCTGCGGGTAGACTGGAGCGACAGGCTGAGAGGTAACACGACCGTCTCGATCCGAAACGTCGCTCTTGACCCCAGCACCGAATGCACCCTCTACCTCTGGGGCAACATCGATGGCTTTTCTTGGGGCCCGCAATGGTACCAGAACGGCACTTTCACCCCCATCAACAACGCAGACGTCACCTTCGCTTCGACCGCGGCGGTGGAGAAGTTCCTCGCGGTCAACTTCACCACCAGCGCCGCGTGGGACGACGTGAACAGCACGATCCAGTTCACCTGGGGTCCAGGTACTCCCACTTCTTCGTTGTACCAGACCTTGAACGGATTCGCGATCACGGGCCCCGGCGGCGCGGCCGAGCCCGTCATCCCCGAGCCGGCGGGGTTGGGCCTGCTGGGTGTCGCGCTCCTCGCGGTTCGGAGGAAGCGGCGGGCTCAATGAGCCCGGGCCAGTTTGTCCAACGTGGGCCAAACTGGCAAAGCACTTTGAGGTAACGGAGGTGCTCGGTGGTCGAGTTCCGGATAACGATTAACGGATAACCAATAACGGTTATCAAGAAAAGGAGTAGAGCGATGAAGAAGGCAATGATGATTGCGGCGATGGTTGGCGTGATCGGGCTCGCCGGCGCGAACTCCGCCATGGCGAATTGGTTCTATACGTATTCAGGGACGGACCTCGACTTTTTTAATGCTGGTAACTGGTTCTTTTTTGCTCCTGGGGGACCGCAGGGTGGTGTGGTGCCGGGCACGGGTGTCGACAACCATGTCATCAAACCTGGTGGCTACGCGGACTACGCCGGATCGATCCTCTACGATCCGTTCAATCAAAGCCCGGGTAATATGGTCTACACGATCGGCGACAACGGTGAACCATGGGGCCAGACACATAGCATCGGTGGGGCATTTCCATACTACCAGTTGACTGGCCCTGTGTACACTCCGTGGACGTTCAGGCAAGAGAGCGGCGATCTGACATTCGGCGCCGCCAACGCGTTCGCGCTGGCATATATGGGTACCTACGAGATGAACGCTGGAAAGGCGACGTTCGGCCTCAATCTTGAGATCTGGAAGGTTGACGGCGTGGCTGACGGTGGTGCTCCGATGGGCCCCAGCAATAATCTCTTCGATCAAAATGCCGGAGAGGTCGTTGTGGCCGACACCCTGTACGTCGCAGGAATCAGCGGTGGCGGCTCCGGCACGGCCGTCTACAGCCTCGGCGGCGGGACGTGCCAGGCCGAGACGCTGATTGTGAACCCCGGGGGCGTGCTGAACTTCGAGCCGGGCAGCACCGGGGTGCTGTACTTGAACACGGGCAACCACGGCGCATGGGGCGTAGAGAACGACCTGATCGCACTCGGCAAGATCGTCGACCTCGGCGGCGAGGGATTCGTCATCACCGAGTTGGTCGCAGGCGATTATGCCGGCTACACGGAGATCAAGCTGGTGGCCGCCTCCGGCGGCGTCGTCCCCGAGCCGGCCGGTTTGGGCCTGATGGGCCTGGCGTTGTTGGCCGTTCGCAAGAGACGTTCGTAGATTAATAGCCGCCGGAGGGTCTCCGGGCGTTCCGGAGCCCCAAGGGCGACACAGATTGAGCCGAGGGGGCTCGCAGTAAGGAGTGGAGAGATGAAAAAGGCATTGATGATCATGGCGATGGTTGGCGTGATCGGGATGGCGGGCTCGGCGATGGCGGCTTCGGATGCCGATGTGGCCCTGTGGCTGAAGGCCGATGCGATTACGGGTCTCAGCGGCGGTGACCCGGTGACGGCGTGGCCCGATTCCTCGACAACCCATACCAACGACGGCGCGACCGTCGCTGGCGCTCCCACGTGGGAAACGGGCGTGATCAACGGCAAGCCGGTGGTCCGGTATCACAGTAGCTCAGACCGAATACAGGTGCCCGACGACAACTCGCTCGATCTCACCGATTACACCATCTTCACTGTTCAGGAGTACGATACTCTGACGGGCGACTTTATCCTGATGAGTAAACCTGGCGATACTACAGGCTGGAACTATCTGGTCTATCCCCAGGCAGTTCAGGCCGGCCTGGAGCATCAGTTTGGCGGCACCGGCGGCGCGATGTGGTGCCGTGGCGATAGCTTTGGGGCCGTCTGGTCGATCAATGGCCACTATCATGATGATGGCGGCAACGTTGCCAGGTCGTACGAGAACGGGGTGGAGCCAGGGTACGGAATAAGCGACTACTACTACAACCCTGCAACTGCGAGCCCTGTGGCCAATTCCAACCCGCTGAGCATCGGCGGCGCGAGTGGCGAGTGGGGCTCCATCGTCGGCGACATCGCGGAGATCATCATCTTCGATGTGGCCCTGGACACGTCCGCCGGAGGCGACTTCGAAGACGTGAACGCCTACCTGGCTGACAAGTACGGCATCCAGGTGGCCGGCACCGGCAACCCGCTCGAGGGCCGGTTATTGCTGGGACCTCTGGACGGCGGCCCCGTCATCCCCGAGCCGGCTGGCCTCGGCCTGATCGCTCTTTCTCTTCTGGCTGTCCGGAAGAGAAGGCGATAGATGAATGGACGAAGCCCGGGTTGGGTTCGTCCGAGGCGACTCGCCGAAGGCGGGTCGCACGGAGTGCGCCTCTTCGACTTTGCTCAGGGCGCACTCCGCCATCATGTGGTCCTCACAGGGCCGAGCCGGGAGGAGCGGGAGATTAATGAGAGCGTCAGTCGTCGCCGCAATCGTGGCCGTGGCATGCGCCGCACGGCCGACCTTTGCGCTGACGGACAAGCTGTTGGATAATGACGCCGGTACCGGCGTGTGGGAGACGGCGGCGAACTGGCAGAACGACGGGGAGCCCGGCACGACGCACCGGGCGAAGATCATCGGCACCCACAACGTGACGCTCGGAAGCGGCCGGCACGTCGGCCGGCTGGACCTGGGAGATGGCGCGACCCTCGTCCTGACCGACGCCTCGCTCACGCTCGACGAGGGCCTCGACATCGGCACCGGGGCGACGGTGTCGAGCCCGAACGGTTACGATTCGGAGATCTACCTGAACGGCACGACCGTCGTCGGCACGACGGCCGCGTGGACCCACACGGTTGGGGTCAGGGGGCGGGCGTACATGGAAGTGAACGACTTCGCCCACCTGGACTGCGAGCACTGGCTGATTGTGGGAGCCGACCACCAGGGGGTGACGGCCGTCAACGACCACGCCGACATCGACATCGCTCAGGGCCTCGTTCTCGGCGCGTACAACAACTTCGGGACCAACACGCTCCCGAGCCGCGTCATCCAGACGGGCGGCAGCGTGGACCTCGTCCGCACGATCAAGTTCAGCGACCGGGCCGATGCGCCCGGCGGAACGTATGACCTTCGAGGCGGCGTCCTGACGGTGGGCGATGCGGCCTTCGTGACGGTCGGTCCGGCGGCAGAGGACAGGATCATCATCAGCGGCCCGGGCGCGCTCGTCGTCCCGGGTGACTGGACGGGCGACCTGACGGTCGGCGGATACGTCGAGGACATCGACGGCGGCACGGGGCTGCTGGCGGGAGCGTTCGACGACGTGAGCACCACGATCACGGTCGCGGGCGTCGCCCCCGAACCGGCCGATCTCGGCCTGATCGGTGTCGCGCTTCTGGGTCTCCGGAAGCGGCGAAGCCGCGACTGAGCCGCGCTTGCTCTGTTGAAAAGGCCTTGTCTCCGGGTGGCCCCGACTGTGTCGGGGTCGCCGAAGGCGACAAGAGGAGGGGTAAAGGCCCTCTTGCGGCCTGCGGCGGGCCCGGCCCTCTCATGGGGGCCGAGCCCGTTGGCGTTTGCTTTCAGCAAACGCTCACGTCTCGCGGAGCGTCCAGTTCTGCGAGACGCGGCCGCCCGGACGGCGTCCGGGCCACCCAACCACGAGTCTGGACAGAGGATTTTCAACACAGCAAGCCGCGCTGAGCCTGTCGAAGGGCGGCGGTTGTAGCGGCCCGTGGCCAGGGGCGGCAATGTAGGGGCGGTTGGCCGATTGGCGCGCCGCGCCAATCAGCTCGAACCGCCCGCCGCGGGGATTCTCAGGCGTGTTCCGATGAATCGCCGGGTGCGGCGAGCAGGCGCACCAGCGCGGCGGGCTCGATGCGATACGGGCTGCCGCGGCCGCCGCAGAATCCGTGTTCGGCGATGAGATGAACCGAGAGGGCGGTGAGCACCGCCTTCTCGCCGATCGACGCGCTTGTCAGTTCGACCTCGCCCTTGGGGAACGTGCCGCACGTGCCGAACGGGCAGGGGATTCGGCCCATGCCTTCGTGATTCACGGCGACGAGGCCCGGGCCGACGCCGGCTGGTGTGCCGAGCGCGGCCACGGCGGCGCGGAGGATTTCGGCGAGTCGCTCGCCGAGCGCCTCGAGCGTCGTCCCGGCACGCATGGCCTCGGCGCGATCGGCGTCGATGATCTCCGAGACGCGCCGCACGTCGCTTCCGAGGAACCCCTCGCGCGACAACACCCCCGGCGCCATCCGCTCCCTCACGCGCTGCTCATTGGGATCCAGTTTCATCGCTTGCGCTCCTGGCGGCCGGAGAGTAGTCATCAGTAATGCTCTGTTGAAAAGCCCGGCTCAGTCGTGCCAAGAGATTCTTCGCTTCGCTCAGAATGACAATATGCGGCCATCTGCACAGGTTGTCATCCTGAGCGTGAGCGAAGGATCTCGGTTTTCAACAGAGCACATCAGTAAGCAGTTATCAGTAATCAGTCCGGCGGCTTCCGGCCCGGCTCTTGCCCGTGTGGTCAGTCGTTGCTCACTGATGACTGATAACTGATCACTGGCTGTTTCTCAAGTGAAGCTGTCATAGAATCGTCGTTCCTCGGGAATGCGCTTGGCGTCCAGCACCGTGCACGCGGCCTCGATCATGCCGCCGCTGCCGCAGAGGTACGCCTCGGCGTCGGTCCCGGCTTGGATATGCTTGTCGGTGACCTCGGTTATCAGCCCCCGTTCGCCCGTCCACGCGTCGCCCTGGTCGGGATTCGACAGAGCGGGGATGAAGCGGAAGTCGGGCAGCTGCTTCTCGATCTCGCGGAACTCATCGACGAGGAACAGGTCCTTCGTCGTGAGCGCGCCGAAGAAGTACGTACACTTCCGCCGGATGTCGTTCTCGACCATGTGCCGCGCGATCGACCAGAACGGCGCCATGCCGGACCCGCCGGCGATCCAGATCATCTCGGCGTCGGACTCCGAGAGCCGGAAGTCGCCATATGGGCCGTTGAACTCGACCTCGTCGCCCTGCTTGAGCATCGTGAAGACCCACGTCGTGCAGATCCCGCCCGGCACGAGCCGGATGATGAGTTCGACCGCGCCGTCGTCGCTCGACGGGTTCGACATGCTGTAGGCGCGATAGACCGGCTCGGGATTGTCTTCGTAGGCGGGCGCGACGAGTTGGATGTACTGGCCCGGCACGAACTCGATCCGGTCGGGCTCGGCCAGCTGGATGCGCAATTCCTTCATGTCGGGGGTCAGGTCGCGGATGCGCTCGACGACGCCGCGGAACTCGCGGACCGCGAACAGCTCCTCGGGGATTTCGATCGCGAGGTCGTTGCGGACCTTGACCTGGCAACTGATACGGACGCTCGACGCGCGCTCCTCGTCGTCGAGCAGCGGCAGCTCGGTCGGCAGGATGGGCCCGCCGCCGTCGAGGACCTTGAGCTTGCAGTAGGCGCAGGTCCCGCGTCCGCCGCAGGCGCTCGGAATGAAGATCTTCTCCGCGGAGAGGGACTCGAGGAGCGTGCGGCCGCCAGCGACCGTCAGCTTCTTCTCACGGTTGACTGTGATCTCGCAGTCGCCATAGTTCGCGATGAACCGCTCGGCGACGACGAGGAGCGCCGCGAGCGCCGCCCCGATCCCGCTGACAACCAGAACTGATATCACCGTCGCGCTCATGTGCCCTGCAGCACCCCCGTGAAGCCGATGAAGGCGAGCGCCATCAGGCCCGCGATGATCATCGTGATCGCCGGGCCCTGGAGCCCCTCCGGAATCCGATCGGTCGCCAGCTTCTTCCGGATGCCCGCCATCGCCAGGATCGCCAGCATCCAGCCGGCGCCGCTCCCGAACCCGTAGCCGACTGTCTCGATGAACGAGTAGTCGCGGATGACCATGAAGAGCGACGCGCCGAGGATGGCGCAGTTGACCGTGATGAGCGGCAGGAAGACGCCGAGGTTCTGGTAGAGCGTCATCGAGAGCCGTTCGATGACCATCTCGACGAACTGGACGAACGCCGCGATGATGATGATGAAGAGCACGAACCGGAAGAACTCGAGCCCGAGCGGCACGAGGACGCGGTGGTAGGCGGCCCAGTTGAGCGCGCAGGTGCACGTCATCGTGAAGACGACGGCCGCGCCCAGGCCGGCGGCCGTGCGGACCTCGCGCGAGACGGCGATGAAGGGGCACATCCCGAGGAACGTCGTCAGGAGGATGTTGCCCGTGAACGCCGCGGAAAAGCAGATGACGATCGCGTGGACGGTTTCGGTTCCCAGGTTCATCGCGCGGGCGCCTCCGTGGGTGCGGTCTGTCGGGACCTGAAGAACCAGACGATGAGGGCGAGCGTGAAGAACGCGCCCGGCGGCATGACCATGATGATCCACTTGTCCCAGGTCGTCGCGAAGTAGGGCACGGGCCAGCCGAAGAGCGTGCCCATGCCGAGCAGCTCGCGGAAGAACGCGATGAGGAGCAGGATGCAGCTGTAGCCCAGCCCGCTCCAGAATCCGTCGAGGAGCGACGGGACCGGCCGGTTCGACCCGGCGAACGCCTCGCACCGGCCCATGATGATGCAATTCGTGATGATGAGCCCGACGAACGGCCCGAGCGCCGTGCTCATCTCCGGCCAGAACGCTCTGAGGATGAGGTCGATGATGATGACGTAGAACGCGATGATGAGCACCTGCACCATCATCCGGATGCGGCGGGGCGTCCAGTTGCGGAGGAGCGACACGGTCAGGCAGCTCAGCGCGGTCGTGAACGTGAGCGCGGCGCACATCACGGCCGTATTCAGGAGCAGGTTGGTCACGGCGAGCGTGCTGCAGATGCCGAGCACCTGGCGGAAGATGGGGTTGTTCCGCCAGAGGCCGTCGAGCATCGCTTTTCGTGCTGCCGATTCCCTGGGCGTCATTGCTTGCTCCGGCGACAGCAGTCAGGGTCGCACCACGCACGTCCCGGAGATCCTTCGCTAACGCTCAGGATGACAAGCTCTGAGACACAGGCCCAAGATGTCATTCTGAGCGAAGCGAAGAATCTCGTTCTTTCGTCTGAACCAGGCCGTGTCTTCATTCTTCCCTTCGCTCTGCCATTGCCTCGCGCCACTTGGTCAGGCGGTCGTTGATGATGCGTTCGAGCCGGTTGCACGTCTGCGTCGCGCCGCTGATGGCGTTGACCTTGCTCTCTCCGGCCTTCGCGCTCTCGGGCACGAATGTGAGCGGCCGGCCGGTCGCGCGGACGAGCTTACCTTTGCGGAACTGATCGCGGAACCGGGGCGTCGTGATCTCCGCGCCGAGCCCCGGCGTCTCGTTCTGTTCGTAGAACGCGATGCGGATCACCTTGAACGGCTCGTCCGGCGAGCCGGCAAGGGCGGGCCAGCGGCGGATTCCGACGACGCCGCGAATGGGATTCCAGAACCCCTGCCCTTCGAATAGTATCGCGTGGCCCACGAGATCCCCATCGCGGATGAGCCGATACTCGACCACGCGCTCAGTTCCGTCTTCGTCCGTCTCCGTGACCGGGGTCAGTGTCGCGAAGAGTTCGTGGCGTTCCGTCGGGGACCACTCGCGGAGCGGCGGCGTCTCGTGCCCGGGGTCCATCAAGGGCCCGCCGGGGAGGACGGACAGCACGGCGAATTCGAGAGCTTGGCGCTCGTTCGCCTCGACCCGCGGCCGCGTCCACCGCGCGAACCCGATCAGCGCCGCGCTGAACAACGCCGTCACGGCGAACATGTACCCGATCGGATACCACGCTTTCTCTTTGACGTTCATCCGCTCGCTGCCTGCTTCCTGCTGCCGGCTGTTAGGGCGTGGTCGATGATGGGGGCGAACATGTTCCCGAGCAGAATCGAGAACATCAGCCCGCCGTTGAAGATCGAGAAGTTGCGAATGACGACCGTGCACGTCGCGATCAGAACGCCGTAGGCGATCTTGCCCCACTTCGTCTTCGCGGCGCTGATGGGGTCGGTCGCCATGAAGAACGCGCCGAACAGGAACCCGCCGCCGAGGAGGGCGCGGGCCGCGTCGGGCACGGGCGCGACGCCGCACCAGTGCAGTACCTGGTTGAGCGCGGCGTAGGTGACGATGACCGAGAGGATGATGGACCGGCTCGCGGTCTTCGTGATGAGGAGATAGAGCCCGCCGATGAGGATCAGGAGCGAGCTCGTCACGCCCATCGTCCCGCTGACCCGGCCGAAGAAGAGGTCGCGGGGCTCCGGCTGGACCACCAGGAATCGGCAGTATGCCTGGACGCGTTGCCCCTCGGCGTCCGAGCCCTCGAACGTCTCGCCGCGGCGGACCTTCTGGGCCGCCTGCTCCTCCGCGCGGGCGACGTCGAGCGCCGCGGTCTTCATCTCTGCCATCGGCGTGGCGGCGGTGATCGCGTCCGGCGTGGGCGTTGTGCTCCAGCGGTCGAGCGCGCCCCACGGCCCTTCCACGGCCGGCGCCTGCACCGTGCTCCACCGGTCGAGCGCGCCCCACGGCCCCTGCGCGGCCGGCGCCCACACGGCCGTCAGCGCGACCGGGAAGCAGATGTAGACGAAGCACCGTCCGGCCAGCGCCGGATTGAAGATGTTGCGGCCGAACCCGCCGAACAGCATCTTCGTGATGACGACGGCAAACAGCATCCCGAAGACGACGATGTGCCACGGCACGGTCGGCGGCATCACGAGCGCGAAGAGGATCGCCGTGACGAACACCGCCTCGCTGACCGGCTCGCCCCGCTTCCGGCAGGAGAGCCACTCGGCGACGAACCCTACGAAACACGCGAGGAGCGTGACGGCCAGCGCCCGCCAGCCGAAGAAGTAGACCGCGCCGCCGAGACAGGGGAGCGTCGCGAGAATCACCCGCCGCATCGGCGGTTGCCTCTGGAGGAGCGCCGGCTTTCTTGGATTCCCGCTCATACTCACTTTGTTGAAAAGCGAGATCCCTGCTTGCGGCAGGCAAGCTTCGCTAACGCTCAGGATGACAACCTCTACGGATGGCCACAGACTGTCATTCTGAGCGAAGCGAAGAATCTCTCTTGTGTGTTGTTACCTGGTTTTCAACACAGCAACTCATACTCAGATTCACAGGGGTCGCGCATCACACGCATGTCGACGGGCCACTTGGTCATCCAGTGTACGGGAGGGGATGCGCCGGTTCAAGGGGAGCCCCGGCCACGGTCAGCTCGCCGGCGGCTGAGCGACGCCCGGTGTTTCGTCTGCCGGCGGCTGCGCGGGCGGTTGCGAGATCGCCTCGTACGCCGGGCGGTCGATGATGAGGTTCCGGACGATGTCGTCCTCAGACTCGTGCCGCTTGCCCTTCGAGTCGACCGTGACGCGCTTCGACTTGACGGTCAGGAGGTGGAAATCGCGGCAGCCGGAACAACTGAGAAGCTCGATCTCTGTCCACGACTTGCCCTTGAAGCCGGGCTTGAGGGCCGTCAGAGCCGTGACATCGCCGCGTTCGAGGTTGTTCCTGAGTTCGCTCTTGATGGCGACCATCTCCCGCGGGGGCAGTTCCTTCTTGTCCTTCACCCATCGCCGGCAGGCGCCGCAGAACGGCAGATGCCGGAGCGCCTTCCAGGCGAAGAAGGCCGAAGCCCCGGCGATGAGAGCGGCCTCGACCGTCCAGATGGCGTAGAGCACGACGCCCGTCGGCGTGAATCCCTCGACGAAACCGAAACTCCAAGCGCCCTCCTTTGCTATTTCTCTCAGGACCGCCAGCAACCCCGCGGGGTTGACCACCAGGTACTCGAATTCCGTGCAGGCCAGGAGCCAGGTGATCCAGCCGACGTAGTCGGCGAAAAGCCCGAGCAGGACGCCGAACACGGTGAGGACCGCGCGGCTCCGCACCTTGCCCAGTTCGCCGCCCTTGCCGACCAGCCAGCCGACCGCGACGCCCAGCCCGATCGTCATGACAATAGTAATCTCGACGATCGGCATGAACCGGGTGACGACGCCGTATATGCCGCCGAGCACAAGCGCACCGATCCCGCCGAGCAGGATCATGTAGACCGGCGAGAAGAAATCGAACGCGCCCGAGTGCTTGTAGTATGTGTATCGAACGGCGTCGGCGTCCGACATGATGCCCCCTCCGGAATGCGTAAGCTTGCGAGCCCCGCAACGTCCCCGCGCGGCTACTTCTCGGTCAGCGTCTCTTTGACCTTCATGCCGAAGTGCCGGCCGCCCTCGGTCACGTGCGCGAGCACCTCGTCGCCCGGCTTGGCCGCGGCGACGGAGAGCGCACTCCCGTCGGGCTTCGTCAGGCGGACGGTCTCGGCGTTCTGCATGACGAGCGCGATCTCCCGCCCCTCGTGTTCGGCGCAGAGCAGAAGCAGCGGGCGCCGCTCGATCTTGCACCGGCCGACGTACGCCAGCTCGGTCGCTCCCTCGCTGTCCACGACCATCACGGGATCGCCCGAGCGGAGGTCGGACAGGTATTTCGTCTTGTCGCCGGGCAGCAGCACGTAGGCGTGGAGCGCCCCGGCATTGACGCGGAACGGACGCGACGCGACGTAGGGCGACGGGATCGTCTCGGAGTGCACGAGGACGAACGCGTTGCTCGCGTTTCCGATCAGCATCCCTTCGCCGGGCTTCATCTCGGTGCACGAATCGATGCAGACGCGGTCGCCCATCCCGAGCTGCACGACCTTCGTGATCTTCGCCGCGACCAGCGGGACGGTCGCCGAGATGCCCTTGACGGCCGCGACCGTGCGCTTGATCTCCGAGACGTTCTGGCTCCGGAGCACGACGCCGTCGACGCCCTTCTCGAGGATCTCGGTCATCAGCTTCGCCTCGTCGGCGCCGCCGACCTCGACGAACAGGTTGCCGCGCTGCGCGATCAGGTTCTCGATCGGAATGACCTTCCAGTCGCGCATCTTGAGCACGGCCGTCTGGCTCGGCGGCATCCTCGCCACGCGCTGCTCGTCGGCCTTGTTCGTGACCTCGACGAACGCGACGTCCTTCTCGGGCACGATGTCGCCGTCGGACGCGACCGTCTTGATTCGCCCGAGCGCGTGCGTCCGCGGCGTGTGGCCTTCGGGGACAATGACTGCGTCGGCACCGCTCTCGAGCGCCGCCGTGACCACGTCGCGGCTCCACGGATCCGCGTTCACCCAAACGTTCTTCATTCCGTTATCTCTTAGTAACTATCTCAAAAGGGCCGTTGATCTCGTAGCACGGGCTTCCAGCCCGTGAAGATCACGGCCAAGATGGCCGTGCTACGGTTTTGAGATGGTCTTCTAGTGCTGATCCTGGTCTTACTCTCAAGGGCTTCAACAGGACCTCAGTGGGGCAGGCATTCCTGCCTGCCAGATGGCGGACAAGAATGTCCGCCCCACTGTTTTGTTTGGGGCCCTCAATCCTACTCCTACTCCTACTCCGCGCCGCGTTCTCCCCGTTCGGCTCCGGGGAAATCACCCGCCACGCGATATCATAGCCGCCGCCCCCGCGCGGTCAAGCGAATTCGGGCGACGGCAAGGGCCGTCGCCCGCCTCGTTCTCGTCGCCCCGGCGTGAAGCGGCGGACGTTCGTCTTGACAGTTGCCGGTGGGGGGAGTATATAGTGTGTCGCCGGAGCCGCACTTGTCCGGCACACGAAGACGACAGAATATGCCGGCTCTCAGAAAAGGAACAACCTGATGGCGAAGACAAGACGAGGCAAGGTGCTGAACGAAAAGCCGCGTCGCGGGCGTGGGACGTGTCCCGTCTGCGCCCGCACGGGCGTCAAGCTCCTGTGGGAACGCAAGCAGGGCGAGGACACGCTTCAGGTCTGCAAGCGCTGCCGCACGAAGGAATAGCCCGAACGGGGCAGGGGAGAGTTCTGCGGGCCCGCTGAGCCCTACTCGCCTTCGAGCGACTCGAGCGCGGCGTCGACGCCGGCGTCCTGATGCACGATCATCGCAATTGCGGCGACCATCTTGTCCGGCCGCTCGTGCTGGAACGCGTTGCGGCCGATGGACACCCCCTTGCCGCCCGCTTCGAGCGAGCCAACGACCATCTCGAGCAGCTCCCGGTCGGTCTCCATCTTCTCGCCGCCGGCGATGACGACCGGCACGGGGCATCCCTCGACGACCTCGGCGAAACTCTCCGGCGTCCCCGTGTAGACGCACTTGACGATGTCGGCGCCGAGTTCCGCGCCGACCCGCGCCGCGTGCTTCACGTACTTCACGTCGAACGGGTCGGTAATCTTCGGGCCGCGCGTGTACATCATCGCGACAAGCGGCATCCCCCATTCCGAGCACTTGCCCGAGACCTCGCCGAGGTGCCGGAGCATCTCGGGCTCGGTGTTCGCGCCGAGGTTGACGTGAATCGAGCAGCCGTCGGCGCCGATCTTGATGGCCTCCTCGACCGTGCAGACCATCGTCTTCGCGTTCGGGTCGAGCCCGAGCGTCGTGCTCGCGTTCAGGTGGATGATGAGGCCGATGTCCTTGCCGCTGCCGCGGTGCGAGGGCGGGACGGCTCCCTTGTGTTCGATGATGGCGTTCGCACCGCCGTCGACGACCATCTGGACCGCCTGGCTCAGGTTGCAGAGGCCGGGGATGGGGCCGACGGTCGTGCCGTGGTCCATCGGGATGATGACGGTGCGGCCGGATTCGCGGTCGACGATTCGCTCAAGCCGAACTTGTTTGCCCAGCACGGTTCTTCTCCTGCACGTTCAGGTCCTGCGTCGGGCCTATGATATCTGCTCGCCATACGCCCGGCAAGCGCATTTGCCGCGTCCGCGCGCTCTCGACACTCCGCTCGTCGTTCGTCCAACTTGACTGCGCCCCGCGCCCTGCTATAATGCCGTGCTGTTCAATCGATTCAGGGCTTTGTGCGGCGTTAGAACGCCTTTACGGGGATTTCCATGGCCGAGAGCTCCTACGACTGCAAGGCGGTCGAGGCGAAGTGGCAGCAGATCTGGGCGGACGACGGGACGTTCATCGCCCGCGACGACGATCCGCGGCCCGGGTTCTACTGCCTGACGATGTTCCCGTATCCATCGGGTGTCCTGCACGCGGGCCACCTCTTCGGCTACACGGTATCGGACGTGATCGTGCGGCAGAAGAAGATGCGCGGCCTCAACGTGATGTGCCCGATGGGATGGGATTCGTTCGGCTTGCCGGCGGAGAACGCCGCGCTGAAGGCGGGCCTCCCGCCGCGCGACAGCGTCGCCCGGAACGTGAAGGAAATGCGGCGGCAGATGGGCCGCGCCGGCTGGGCATTCGATTGGTCGCGCGAACTCGCCACCAGTCACCCCGGCTACTACCGCTGGACACAGTGGCTCTTCCTCAGATTCTACGAGAAGGGGCTCGCGTTCAAGAAGCGGGCGCCAGTCAACTGGTGCCCGAGTTGCCAGACCGTGCTCGCCAACGAACAGGTTCACAGTGGCTCCTGCGAGCGCTGCAACAGCGACATCGAACAGCGCGACCTCGAGCAGTGGTTTTTCAAGATGTCGGCCTACGCCCAGCGGCTGCTCGACGGCCACAAGGGTCTGACAGGCTGGCCCGAGCGCGTCATCCGGATGCAGGAGGAATGGATCGGGCGATCCGAAGGAGCCATGGTCGAGTTCGTCATCGCCGAGACGGGCGACCCGCTGCCGATCTTCACGACCCGGCCCGACACGCTCTGGGGCGTGACGTTCATGTCGCTCGCGCCCGAGCATCCTCTGATCGAGAAGCTCGTCAAGGGCACCGACCGCGAGGCGGAGGTGATGGCCGCCGTCCGCGAGATGCGGAAGCAGGGCACGTCGGAGCGCGAGATGGTCGACCTCGAAAAGGTCGGCGTGTGGACCGGCTGCCACGTAATCAATCCCGTTAACGGGCAGAAGGTCCCGCTGTGGGTCGCCAACTTCGCCCTGATGGCCTACGGCACAGGAGCCGTGATGGCCGTGCCGGCGCACGACCAGCGTGATTTTGAGTTCGCGAAGAAGTACGACCTGCCCATCGAGATCGTCATCAAGCCGGGCGACCGCGGCCTCGATCCCGCCGCGATGACGGAGGCGTACGTCGACGAGGGCGAGATGGTCAACTCCGGCCCGTTCGACGGCCGCGGCAACTTCGAGGCCATCCCGGACATCTGCAAGTACCTCGCCGAGCAGGGCCAGGGCGAAGCGACCATCAACTACCGCCTCCGCGACTGGCTCATCAGCCGCCAGCGCTACTGGGGCTGTCCGATCCCGATCGTCTATTGCGACGACTGCGGCGAGGTGCCCGTGTCCGACGACCAACTCCCCGTGCTGCTGCCCGACCAACTCGACGATTATGCTCCGCACGGCAAGAGCCCACTCGAAGCGTGTGAGGCCTTCGTCGGCGCGCCGTGCCCGAAGTGCGGCAAGCCGGCCCGGCGCGAGACCGACACGATCGACACGTTCATCGACTCGTCGTGGTACTTCCTGCGCTATCTCTCGCCGCGCGACGAGGCACAGGCGTTCGCGCCCGCCGCCGTCAAGAAGTGGATGCCCATCGACCTGTACACCGGCGGGATCGAGCACGCGACCATGCACCTGATCTACTTCCGCTTCTTCACGATGGTGCTGCGCGACCTCGGCCTCATCGACTTCGACGAGCCCGCGCCGAGCCTGTTCTGCTGGGGCATGCTGTGCAAGACCGCGCACTATTGCCCCAAGGACAAGTGGCTGCACGAGAGCGATGTCGATCTCGACACGATGACGTGCAAGCTGTGCGGCGCCGCCGTGCAGTCTGAGATGACCAAGGTCAGCAAGACAAAACTGAACACCATCGATCCGGACGTGCTGCTGAACGAGCACGGCGCCGATGCGGTCCGGCTGGTGCTCATGTCCGACACCCCGCCCGACCGCGACCAGCCCTGGAGCGATGAGGGGCTCGACGGGGCAGGACGGTTCCTGCGACGTCTGTGGGCCGGCATCCGCGACAACCTCGACGCGCTCAAGGCCGACGCGGCGTTCGACGGCGATCCCGCGTCGCTCGACGGCGACGACAAGGCGCTCTGCCGCGCCGCCCACCAGACGATCAGGGCGGCGACCGAGGACTATGAGGTCCATCGCCACTTCAACACGGCCATCGCCCGCGTGTTCGAGCTGATGAACGCGATCAAGGCGGCCAAGAACACGGGGCCGGGCGTGCTGCGGCTCGCCTATGAGACCGTGCTGAAGGTCCTGGCGCCCATCACGCCGCACATCTGCGAGGAGCTGTGGGAGACGCTCGGCGGCGGCGGGCATATCGTCGAGGCGCCGTGGCCGGAGTGCGACGCGCGCGCGCTCGCGACCGACACGGTCGAGCTGGCCGTGCAGGTGATGGGGAAGGTCCGCGCGCGGATCGCGGTCCGTGCCGACGCGGGCGAAGACGAAATCCGCGAGACCGCGCTGGCCGACGAGAGCGTGCAGCGGCACATCGAGGGGAAGCAGGTCGCCAAGGTCATCGTCGTACCTGGGCGGCTTGTGAATATCGTGGCGGAATAGCTGGGCGGTCGGTATCATGGCGCACGGTGGGCGATATCGTGTGCGTTCAGGAGGCGTTCGATGAGTGTCAAGCTGAAGAGTCTGACCCTGTGCGGATTCAAGTCAATCCGCGAAGTGGAAGACTTTGAACCCACGCCGATCAACGTGCTGATCGGAGCGAATGGGGCCGGCAAGTCGAACCTCATAGCGTTCTTTCGCATGCTGAGTTGGATGATGAGTGGAGAACTTCAGGAGTACGTCGCCCGGCGCGGTGGCGCCAGTCGGCTTCTTCACGACGGCCCCGACACCACCCCTCAGATCGAGGCGACACTGGCCTTGGAAACAGAGGCGGGCACGAATGAGTACAAGTTCCGGCTGTTTCACGCGGCGGAGGACACCCTGATCTTCGCCGAGGAAGCATTCCGGTTCTCTCGCCGGGAGTACAGCACGCCATATCGCACATGGACCGACCTTGGTGCGGGCCACCGGGAGTCAAAACTGATAGCGAAGGCGGAAGGTGGCGATTCGAACGCTCGCGCCATCCGGGGCCTGTTGCTCAAGTGCAAAGTCTACCAGTTCCACAATACTTCCGACACGGCTCGCATGCGACAGAACTGGCGGACAGAGGATGGGCGCTGGCTGAAGGAGGACGCCGCCAATATCGCCCCGTTCCTGCTGCGTCTCCGAGACCATGCCGCGCCGTACTACAAACGGATTCTTGATACGCTGAGGTCTGCTCTTCCCTTTCTGTCCGACTTCGAACTCGAGCCGGAGAACGGTTCGGTCCTGCTACGCTGGCGTGAAAGGGGGACCGACGAGGTGTTTGGCGCATCCCAGGCGTCCGATGGCATGCTTCGTACGATTGCCCTCATTGCCCTCCTTCAGCAACCGGCGGAAGACCTTCCGGGCATCCTGTTCCTTGACGAGCCGGAACTGGGGCTGCACCCGTACGCGACCGACGTGTTGGTAGGGCTGTTGCGTTCTGCATCTCAACGTTGCCAAGTTATCTTGGCCACGCAATCCGCGGCTCTGGTGGACCGCTTCGAGCCGGAAGACATCGTTGTCACCGAAAGGGACGGTCGTGAATCGCACTTCACCCGTCTCCAGCCGGCGAAACTCCAGGAGTGGCTTGAGGAGTATTCAATTGCCGAACTCTGGGAGAAGAACGTGATCGGGGGGCGGCCAACCCGATGATCCGGTTGAACTGCGTTGTCGAGGGGCAAACGGAACTCGGGTTCTGCGACGCTGTGCTCAAGCCCCATCTGGAACCGCGGCAGGTATTCGCGGTTGCTCGTTGCGTTGAAACGTCTCGGAAGCGCGGGAGAATCGACCGTGGCGGAATCGTGAAGTACGAGCGGTCCAAGCGCGATCTGACGCGATGGATGCGCGAGGATCAGAACAGGGACGCTCGATTCACGACGATGATAGACCTATACGGTCTGCCGAGCGACTTCCCGGGCTATGAGGAGGCGGCACGACAATCCGATCCTTACAATCGCGTGACGGTGCTGGAGGCCCGCCTTGCCGAGGACTTGGGCGACCGGAGGTTGATCCCATATGTGCAGTTGCATGAGTTTGAGGCGCTCCTGTTCTGCGACCCAAGCGGGCTCGCGGACCTGTTCATTGGCAACGCGGAGGCGGTCCGGCGGCTTGCCGACGTGGCCTCCGCAGTGGCCTCGCCCGAGTTGATGAATGACGGGGACCGGACGGCGCCGTCGAAGCGAATCATCGAGGAGATTCCACAATACGCCGCACAGAAGGCGTTCGCGGGATCCATTGTTGCCGAGCGGATCGGGATTGGGCTGATGCGTCAGAAGTGCTCGCACTTCGATGCTTGGGTGGGGCGGCTTGAACTGCTGTCTCAATAGCGATACATCGAGGGGAAGCAGGTCGCCGAGGTCATCGTCGTGCCCGGGCGGCTGGTGAATATCGTGGCGAAGTGAACGCCGCTCGCGGCCGGGCTTTGAGAGGGAGGCACGATGAGCACATACTGGGTGTCGGGCACGGACCGGCAAGTGTACGGGCCGGCGACCGTGGAACAGATCCTCGGGTGGATCGACGAAGGGCGCATCGAGCCGAGGACCCAGATCCAACTCGATGGCTCGGGCCAGTGGCAGCCGGCGTCGGCATTCCCCGAGCTGGCCGAGGCCTTCGGGTTCGCGGCAGCGGAGCCCCCGCCGGGCGGGCCGACGGACCAGGAGATTCTCGCTCGAGACTACCGCGTTCGTATCGGCGACGCCGTCTCGGCCGGCTGGCGGGTCGTCATGGACAACTTTGGCTTGTTCGTCGGCGCGGTCGCGGTCCAAATCGGGATCAGTTTTGCCGCGAGCTTCGTTCCCTACGTGGGTTTCATCGTGAGCATGATCGTCAACCCCGCCGTGACGGCGGGCCTCTGGTGGATCTGCATCAAGAAGATGCGGGGCCAGCCGGCGGAGATCGGAGACATGTTCGCGGGCTTCCGCAAGGAGTACTGGGGGCATCTGATCGTAGCATCGCTCCTGAGCAGCATCTTCATCTTCGCCGGGTTCATCTGCCTCATCCTGCCGGGCTTCTACCTGGCCGCCGCGCTCGTGTTCGCCCCACCGCTCATCATCGACCGGAAGATGCAGTTCTGGGACGCGATCGTCCTCAGCATCAAGATGGTGCACAAGCACTGGTGGGCGGTCTTCTGGGCGTCGATCGTTGTTGGCGTGGTCGCAATGTTGGGGGTATTCGTGTTCTGCGTCGGGGTGTTGGTGAGTGCCCCGGTCGGCATGTGCGCTTTTGCGGTGGTCTACAATGACATCTTCGGGCCGCGCGACGCGTCGCAGGCGACGCCGGCCGTTCGCAGGCCGTAGGGGGCCGGAATCGCAATTGTGCGGCCGCTCCGACACCGATAGAATGGAGTGGCGGCGCGACGGCCGCGGGCGACCTTCGGAGTGACCCGATGAGCGGACGAGGGCTCTGGCTGCTGGGCTTCTGCTGCGCCATCCTCCTGCCCGGCTGCGCCGTCGGGCTGATGGAGCGGGACCTCGCGCTGAACCGCGACCTGCGCGCCGAGGACCTCGCCTTCATCCACGACATCAAGACCGATGCCGCGGCGAAGAAGTCCAAGGACGCGGATATCGAGATTCAACTCGGCGGGCGGCACATCAACAATGCGGACGGCGACCGGAGCCGGTTCCTCTGGGTCTTCCCGGTCTTCGCCCGCCGAAAGACCGTCGTCGTGTCCGGCCCGGTGGCCGCGGGCTCGACGGCGTCGGAGGTCCCCGCGATCTTCCCCGCGCTCTCGCTCTATCTCGGGCTGCGGCACGAGTCCGGCGCCTCGTTCGACTCGGCCGACGGGACGCGCCTCGCCACCGTGTCGTTCGTCGAGCTGAACCCGCTCGCCCGCGTCGCCGTCTCGAGGGACAAGCGTGTCGTGAGCGGCTGGGAGTTCGTCGTCGGCAAAGGACTGTTGGGCGTCGGCAGTTCCGCCCACGGGCCGTACATGCAGCTCCTCTGGTTCTTCCGGCTCTCTGAAAGCGGCGAGAAGGGCCAGCAGAATCAGATCAAGACGATCATCCGCGTGGTCGAGCCCGACGAGACGGATTCCGACGACGCGACCGACGCGACCGGCGCCGCGGCGGACGCGATCTTCATGTAGGGCGGGCCTCCGCAGCATCTCACCGGGGCAGCGATGATGACGCGACGCCTGCGTTGGCTTGCCGTGGCCCTGATTCTCCTCGCCCTAGCCGGCTGCTCGGCCGCGGCGAATCGGCGGCTGGGGCAGGACGTGCTCGTCACGCTTGCATCCCCGCTTCAGATCCCCGTGGGCGGCATCGCCGACACCGTCCGCGTCCATCGACACAATCCCTGGACGACGCCCGCGTTCCCCGTTGTGCTCGCGCACCACACGCTCAAGCACACGGTCGCAGCCGTCCTGCACGCGGGCGACATCCTCGCCTATCCGATCCACGCCGCCCGCGGCTCCAGCCCCATCGATCTCTACGACACGGGCGCGTTCCCGTTCCGCATGCCGAACGCGACGGCACGGAAGATGATGGGGCGGTTCTACGTCTTCGTCGCGTCGACGTCCACGGGCGCCGTCCTGACGGTCTACTCCTACCGAGCGTGGTTCGAGATCTTCCACAAATGGGACTGGCAATGGGGCCACACCTACCGCTCGGGCTCCGCATACGTCTTCGGGCTCGGCACGCTGACGGGCGCGTTCCTCGTCGGATACGGCTGCTACGCCCCCTTCAACGACCGCCTCGACAACTACCTCGGCTGGCGGCCGGTCTCCGCGCTCCTCGAAGCGCCGGAAGAGGGGCCGTGACGCGGGGCCGGCCCGCACATGGCCGCCTTTCCCCCAATCCCTGAAATCGGCGTAATCTGCCGACCCTAACCGCCGATACTGTAAAGGGTTTGCATGTGGAGGGACCGCTTCATGGCGCTGTTCGGCGGATTCACGAAGCAGACGTCGCGGGAGATCGACGTCCTGCGCCACGACGTCGGCGTGTTCAAGAACCTCATCAACGAACGGCAGCACCCGCTCGACCTCATCCGTGAACTGCTGTCGAACGCGGGGGCCAACGAGATCGGCGCCACCCGCATCGAGGTCAGCTACACGAAGGACAAGCAGGGGCATGTCTTCGACGTGTCGGACAACGGCTGCGGGATGGACTTCACCGAGAACGCCGAGCGCGTCGGCCGGCTCGACCGGTTCCTCGGGCTGGGGCTGAGCAGCATCGTCGGGGCGAAGTCCGACGAGTTCTCGTGGAAGGGGCTCGGGTCGAAGCTCGCCTACCAGTCGCACCGCGTGATGATCGAGACGCGAGCCGACGGCCATCCGCTCTACGAGGTCCGCATCAACGAGCCGTGGGACACGCTCGCGAGAAACCAGGTGCCGCGGCCGCGCATCACGGAGCATCCGAACTCCGACTGCCCGACGGGCACGCGGATCAAGGTGCTCGGGCACCCGCCGCACCGGCAGGAGGAGCCGTTCACCGCCGATGAGATTCGGCAGTTCCTCCTGCACCGCACGTTCGCCGGTTTCACGCGGCTTCGGGCGAACCCGCCGAATGTCATTCTTTCCGTGCTCGGCTCCATCGAGCGGCTCGACTTCGGGTTCCCCGAGTTCCGAGGCGTCGACTTCCCCAACTGGCTCTCGCTCGACGAGGGCCGCAAGACGCTGCTCGTGAACATGGGCCTCGAACGGCAGCCGTCGATGAACGTCCGGCTCAAGGGCTTTCTGACGTGGGAGCCGGAGCAGTTCGGCCTGAGCGATGAGAAGCTCAACACGGGCCTGATCCTCTCGTCGCGCGGCATCCCCTACTTCGAGATTCCGCTCAGGGCTTTCGGTGGACGCAAGGTCGCCAGCAGCCCCGGCCGCGCGAGAGTCTGCCTCGTCGCCGACTGCGACCAGGTCTACTCGCAGATGAACCTCTCGCGGAGCGGGCTCGTCGACTCCGAAGTGACCGTCGAGTTCGCTGACATGGTCGGCCAGCTTTTCCGGCACCTCGAGGGGTCCGACGAATACGCCGCGTTCCGCCGGCTCAAGACGAAGCTCCGGCAGGCGAAGCAAGACGCGACCCTCGCGAAGGACCAGGCGAGCATCCGGTCGGCCGACCAGAAGTGGGTCGTGCTGAACCGGCCCGGATCGCCGCCCGTCGTCCTGATGCGGGAGCCGAAGAACGAGACAGAGGCCGCCGCGATCCTCTGGAAGCTCGAATCGCTCGGCGCGCTCCCGTTCGAGAAGTTCCAGACCGTCGGCCATCCGGCCGCGTCGCGCAGCCCCGACCTCTTCGTCAATTTCCAGGAGGAGCAGGGGGGCGAGATGATGAGCGCCGCGTTGTTCGAGGCCGGCAACACGTTCCGCTCGCACAAGCTGCGCGGCGGCGCGCCGTCGCAATTGCCCCGCATCATCTGCTGGGATCTCGCCGGCCGTAAGACGCACCTGAGCGAGACCGAGAAGACATACAAGTTCACCCTCGACACCGGCGGGCCCGAGATCCCCGTCTATGTAATGAAGCGGATGGACGGCCTGACGGTGATGTCGACCCGCGAACTCCGCGCCCGGGGCATCAGCATCTGAGCGTCCGGCGTCGCCCGCCAATTCTCTCCGTCCGACTGTTGACTTCGCCGTTGCCGCGCGGTACTGTGTGCGGCGACAATCGGAACGGCGCCGCGCAACTGGCGAGGAACGTGGACCAACCACGGGGGAACGCGGCCGCTGGGACCAAGCCGCTCGCCTGGGCTGCCCGGCAACCACGCTCGGGCGTTCTTGTTGGCCTCACGGCAAGGAACTTTACCACCAAGGCACGAAGTTTACCCGCCTCCGGCGGGGCACAAAGGACGACGGCAGATTTCATCGGCCGGGCAATCGCCCGGCTCAGACCGACCGCCGTTGCTTCTCTTGGTGTCTTGGTGCCTTTGTGGTCAGATTGTATGAATGGAGGGTTGGCAATGGAACTGAAGTACGGGTGCAATCCGCATCAGAAGCCGGCGACGCTCGACATCCCCGACGATGCGTTCACGTTCGTCAACGGCACGCCGGGCTACATCAACATGCTCGACGCGCTCGGTTCGTGGCAGCTCGTCAAGGCGCTTAAGAAGGCGACGGGCCTGCCGAGCGCGGCGTCATTCAAACACGTCAGCCCGGCCGGCGCCGCCATCGCGCGGCCGCTGACCGACGCGCTGCGCGAGTCGCAGATGCTGGGCGACGAGGAGTTCTCGCCCGTCGCGACGGCCTACATCCGGGCCCGCGCAGGCGACCGGATGAGTTCGTTCGGCGATGTCGCCGCCGTGAGCGACGTGGTCGACGTCTCGCTCGCGAGAGTGCTCAACCGCGAGGTCTCGGACCTGATCGTCGCGCCGGGCTACGAGCCGGCGGCGCTCGAAATCCTGAAGAAGAAGACGAAAGGCAGGTACCTTATCATTCAGGCCGATCCCGGCTACGAGCCGCCGGAGATGGAGACGCGCGAGGCCTTCGGCTTCACGCTCGCCCAGAAGCGCGACGACTCGGAGATCACGAAGGAGATGTTCGCGAAGTCCGTCACCGGCGAGGTGATTCCGGAGGACATCCAGGAGACGCTCGTCGTTGCGACCGTCGCGCTCAAGTACACGCAGTCGAACTCGGTCGGCCTGGCCTACGACGGGCAGGTGATCGGGATGGGCGCGGGGCAGCAGTCGCGGGTCCACTGCACGCGGCTCGCGTCGGGCAAGGCGGAGAAGTGGTTCCTCCAGCAGCACCCGAAGACGCTCGGCCTCAAGTTCAAGGACGGGCTGATGCGGGCGGAGAAGACGAACGTGGTCGACCAGTATCTGCTGTGGGATGAGTTGTCGGAGCCGGAGATGGCCGCGATGTTGGCGGGCCTCGACGAGACGCCCGAGCCGATCTCGCGCGGCGAGCGCACCGACTGGATCCGGCAGCACGACGGCATCTGCCTGTCATCGGATGCGTTCATTCCGTTCCGCGACAACATCGACCGCGCCGGCCGGACGAACGTGCAGTTTGTCGCGCAGCCGGGCGGCTCGGCCCGGGATGAGGGCGTGACCGAGGCCGCGGCCGAGTACGGCATGAAGATGATCCACACCGGCGTTCGCTGCTTCCTGCACTAGGGCAGCGGCGCGACGTGCGGAGCGGACGGGACTGGCATCAATGGGCGCTATCGGTTCCGTTGGGTGGCCCCGACTGTGTCGGGGTCGCCGAAGGTGACAAGAGGCCGATGGGCGTCATCCTCTTGTCCACCTGGCGGTGGACCCGGACGGAGTCCGGGCCACCCAGCAGCACAGCAAGCCAATGCCTTGCGTCCCGTTCCTGAGGAAACCAGATGGCTGAGAGTATCGTCTATCTTCCCGTCGAGACCGTGCGGGCGTTTATGGTCGACGTGTTCGTCGGGCTCGACGTGCCGCCCGACGAGGCGGACGTCTGCGCCGACGTGCTGATCGCGTCGGACCTCCGCGGGATCGAGTCGCACGGCGTCGGCCGGCTCAAGATGTACTACGACCGGATCCAGGCCGGGATCCAGTTCGCAGTGACGAAGCTCGAGGTCGTGAGCGACCGCGGCGCAACGGCCGTTATTGACGGCGGGCACGGGATGGGCCACGTGATCGGCGCCCGGTCGATGCGGATGGCGATCGACAAGGCGAAGGAGTTCGGGCTCGGCTCGGTCGCCGTCCGCAACTCGACGCACTACGGCATCGCGGGCTACTACGCGCTGATGGCGGTCCGCGAGGGGATGGCGGGCCTGACGACGACGAACGCGCGGCCCAGCATCGCGCCGACGTTCGGGGTCGAGCCGATGCTCGGCACGAACCCGATCACGTTCGGCTGCCCGACCGACGAGGCCTGCCCGTTCGTCATCGACTGCGCGACGTCCATCACGCAGCGCGGCAAGGTCGAGGTGCTCGAGCGCGAACGCAAGCCGACGCCCGCGGGCTGGGCCATCGACGCCGAGGGCCGCCCGCACACCGACACGCCCGCGCTGCTCGAGGACTTCGTCGCCCGGACGGCCGCTCTGCTGCCGCTGGGCGGCGCGGGCGAGGTGCTCGGCGGCCACAAGGGCTACGGCTACGCCGCGATGGTCGAGATCCTCTCGGCCGCGCTCCAGAACGGCAGCCACACGCGCGACCTGCTCGGCTGGCAGGGCGAGACACGCGTGCCCTACAACCTCGGCCAGTTCTTCCTCGCGGTCGACATCGCGCACTTCATCGACCTCGACTCGTTCAAGAAGACGGCCGGGGACATCTGCCGCGCGCTCCGGACCTCGAAGAGGGCGCCGGGCGAAGACCGCATCTGGACGGCGGGGGAGAAAGAATTCGAGATGGAGACGCTCCGGCGGCGGGAGGGCGTCCCCATCAATCCCGCGCTCGCGGAGAACATGTGCACCATGCGAGACGAGCTTGGGCTGTCCGGTTACGACTTCCCATTTTGAACTGCTTCGTTGAGGAGCGAGATCCTTCGCTGACGCTCAGGATGACAGCCTGTACGGACGGCCGCATATTGTCATTCCGAGCCCTTCGACCTCGCTCAGGACAGGCTCCGCGAAGAATCTCTTTCTTGGTCTTTGCCCAGGTCTTCGACACGGCAGTTCTGAGTCGGATTACTTCCCGGGATTGAGCGCACCCTCGTAGACCTTTTTCATGGCCTCCTCGCGGATACGCTTGCCGGTCAGGAGATAACGCGCGAGCGCTCGGTGGCAGGCGCGGATCCGGGCGCGGCGCCGCTTGGCCCGTGCGAGCATGGCCGCCTTCGCCGCCCGGATGTCGCGCTGAAGCTTCGTCTTCGCGGCCTCGGCCGCCTCGAGGTCTGTGAGCACCTCGGCGGGCGGCGTCCCGTTCGGGTGTTTCTCGAGTATCTCGGCGACGCGGCGGACGGCCTTCGCCCACTCCTCGGCATATTGTTCCTTCAGGGCCGCGCGTTCCGCCTCGGCGAGTTCATCGGCCTGCTTCGCGTAGGCATCCCGCAGGGCCGCCGCCCGTTTCAGCAGTTCCTTGATTCTCTCGGGCCGATCCTTCTCCTCCTTCGCGTCGTCGGCGGCGACGTTCTCCAGCGCTCCGGCGTCCTTGGGTTTGCGCTCGACCACGGGCACGGGGGTCTCGTCCTCCCACGGGCCCGAGTCCTCGGTCTCGAGCGTGAGCGAGCGGATCGACTTCCCGCCGAACGACAGCACGCCGGCGACGGACTTGATCTTGACGGCCTTGAGGCGGCCAACGTAGTTCGTGCCGTCTTTATCCTGGATTTCGCAACGGCGCTTCCGGAGGCGGATCGACGCAATGTCGGCCCGGGCGAGCGTCTTCTTCAGGGGCCCAATCTTGATCGTGACGCTGCGGATCGTGCCGACGACTTTGCCCTTGTTCGCGAGGACCAGCGTGTCGGCTCGCGCGGCCGCTGGCAGCAAGAGCAGGCATGTGGTGATGAGTGCGGCGAACGGCTTCAATCCGGCTCCTCCGGCACGCCCCCACGTTCTTTGCCCGAGGTATTATACACGCTGCGACGGGGAACTATGCCGCAAAACGGGTCGGCGCCGCCCGCGTCGGTGGGGAAGGGGGCGCGGCTATATCGCCGTCATCTTGTCCTGAAGCAGTTTGCCGGGCTTGAAGGTGACGACCTTTCTCGGCGGGACGATGACGCTCTCGCCGGTCTTCGGGTTGCGGGCCTTGCGCTCCGCCCGCTGCTTGACCTGGAAGACGCCGAAGTCCCGAAGCTCCAGCCGTCCCTCGGTGCTCAGCACCTCGATGACGGTGTCCAGGAAGTTCTGCACCACCTCCTTCGTCTGGAGCTGCGGCAGATGGTACTTGGCTGCGATCCGCTTGACGATGTCCTTCTTCGTTGTCATGTCCCTTCCTCGTGAGGGGTCGTACGTCGCATCACACGCCATACGATTTCACCACGTACGTTCCCTTATGTCAAGCCGTAATAAGAAGTTGCGTGGACAGGGCTTTCGCGGCGGCGGACATCGCGTCGTGCGCCTGGCGTATCAGTGCATCGTGACCTGGCCGGTCGCGGCCCACTCACAGCCGCGCAGCAGTACGCGCTGGAAGTCGGGGCTCTCGAACGTGTCCATCCCGCCGCCTTCCCAGACGTGCCCGAGGATGCAGTGGAACACGCGGCCCTCGCCGTACTCCTTGACCACGAGCATCGGCTCGTCTTCGCCCGTGCCGTTGGATTCGGGCGACGAGTACGCCGTCGCGATCACGTCGTAGGGCGTGTCGTGCATGTGCACGAGCTTGTGGTACAGCTCGTCGGGATGGTCCTTGAGCACGGGCGGCAGGCCCCGCGTGATCGGATGGTCGGGGTCCGTGATCTTGACGTCGAACTTGTGGTAGTGGCCGTGGCCCGTGCCTTCGCGCCAGAGGAGCGCGCAGATTTCCTCGTACTCGACCCAGCCGGGGAACGCGTTGTCGGCGGCGTGCAGGATGCAGACGCCCGTTCCGCCGCGAACCGCGTCGATGAAGTTCGCCTTCGCCGCCGCGGTCCACTCCGGCCCGTTGTAGTCGGAGAAGATGAGAGCGTAGCTTTTCAGCTTCTCTGCGTCTTCGAGCGCCGTCGAGGGATCTTCGACGAGGTCGACCTGAAACTCGCCCGTCCGCTCCATCAGATCCTTGCAGAACGGAGCGGATCGGGAGCAGTCGTGGTTATTCGTCCCGGCCAGCAAGAGGACTTTGATCATAGTCTTCTCCTTCAGAGATTCGTACCTGCTAAAGCACGCCCATCGTCGTCGGGCGCGGGCAAAACTTGGGCGTCGACTTGAACTGGAGCTTGATGACCGTCGTGCCGCCGATCTTGTCCGGGCTCGATTTCGGCATGCCCTTCAGGATGAGCCGGTTTTTCGTCTGCTCGAACTTGATCCGCTTGCCTCCGACGAGGAACGACGCCTTCTCGAGCTTCGTGCGGATGCCGCCGAAGGCAAACTCGCTCCCGGGCCAGTGCTTGCACCAGAAGTAGGCCGTCTTGCCCTTGCGCGTGAACCCGCCGCAGGCCGAGCCGCCCAGGTTCGCGCGGTCCACTTGCCCGTAAGCGGCCTCGCCGTTCTTCGCGAGCCACTTGCCCGCGGTCGTCAGCGGCTCGACGGCCCATTCGGGCACGGAGCCGTCGGGCTTCGGGCCGATGTTGAGGAGCAGGTTGCCTTGGCCGCCCGCCGCCATCTGGAGCATTGAGAGCACGCGGTGGGAGCTGTGGGCCTGGCTGGCCGCCGACGGCATATAGCCCCACGACACGTCGTTGAACGTCATGCACGCCTCCCACGAACGGCCGACGCTGGCCGCCGACACGCGCCCCTCGGGCGTGCCCAGGTCCTCGGGCAGCTGCGCCCGGTCGTTGATGATGATGTGCGGCTGAAGCTCCCGCACCATCTGGTTCATCTTCAAGCTCTCCCACGCCTCCGGGCTCCGAAGCGGCCACGACACGTCGTACCACAGGATGTCGATCTTGCCGTAGTTGGTCATCAGCTCGCGGACGCAGCCCTGCGTGAAGTCGATGAACCGCCGCCGGGCCTTCTCGTCCTTGAAGCAGCGGGCGCCGTCCGGGTGGTGCCAGTCCATCAGCGAGTAGTAGAACCCGATCTTGAGCCCGTACTCGCGGCAGGCGTCGACGTATTCCTGGACGAGGTCGCGCCCGGGCCCGCGCCTCGCGGCGTTGTAGTCCGTCTGCTCCGTGTCCCAGAGGCAGAAGCCCTCGTGATGCTTGGTCGTCATGACCATGTACTTCATTCCGGCCTTCTTGGCGAGCCGCGCCCACTCGCGCATCGGCCGCGGCTTCGGCTTCCACGTGTCGGCCAGCTTTTCGTACTCCTTCTTCGGGATGCACTCGATCGCCATGACCCACTCGTTGCGGCCAACCTGCGCATACAGGCCCCAGTGGATGAACATGCCGAACCGCGCCTCGTGCCACCACTTC
Organism: uncultured Planctomycetota bacterium; assembly: GCA_964385685.1. Lineage (GTDB taxonomy): Bacteria > Planctomycetota > PUPC01 > PUPC01 > PUPC01 > CAYLQD01. The sequence goes on from CAYLQD010000017.1 coordinate 29,874, forward strand.
ATCCGCCGCGGGCGGCTCTTCGCGACCTCTGCCTCGTACGCCTTCCTCGACTTCAGCTTCGCCATCGATCCATCTCCTTGAGAGTGCGCTCGATTAGTCGTCTTCGACGACCGGCCCACGAAAATACTCAGGTATCGACTTGTATTCGAGCTTGATCACGGCGACGCCCGCCAGCTTGTCGGGGCTGGTCTTCGGGAGCCCCTTGAAAACGATCCGGTGCTTCGTCTGCTCGAACGCGATCGGTTTGCCGTTGTGGAGGAACGAAGCCCTCAGGAGCTTGGCGTGGTGCCCGCCGAGCACAAGCTTGCCCGCCGGCCAGAACCGGCACCAGAAGTAGGCCGTCCTCCCCTTCTTCGAGAAGTCGCCGCACGCCGTGCCGTGAAGCCAGTAGCGGTCGACCCTGCCGTAGACGGCCTCGCCGTGTTTCCTGAGCCACTTGCCGACAGTCGTGAGCGGCTCGACTGCCTCCTCGGGCACCGACCCATCCGGCGCGGGCCCGATGTTGAGCAGCAGGTTCCCGTCGTAGGCCGAGCAGCCCAGGAGCATTCCGATGATGCTCCGCGCCGAGGGCGCGTCGGCGGCGCCCGACGGCATATATCCCCACGAGGCGCCGTTCGTCGTCATGCACGCCTCCCACGCGCGGCCGGTCCGCGACGCACTGACGCTTCCCTCCGCCGTCGTGAAGTCTTCGGGCATCAGCGAGCGGTCGTTGATGATGATCTGCGGCTGCAGCTTCCGCACCATCGCGTTCATCCCGACACTCTCCCACGCCCGCGGCGTGGCGAGCGGGCCGGGCCCGTCGTACCAGAGGATGTCGATCTTGCCGTAGTTCGTCATCAGCTCGCGGAGACAGCCCTGCGTGAAGTCGAGGAACCGGCGGCGGGCGGCCTTGTCCTTGACCGACCGCGCGCAGTCCGAACGGTGCCAGTCGCCAAGCGAGTAATAGAGGCCGACCTTGAGCCCGAACTCGCGGCAGGCGTCGACATACTCGCGGACGAGGTCGCGCCCGGGCCCGCGCTGCATCGCGTTGTAGTCGGTCTGCTCCGTGTCCCAGAGGCAGAAGCCCTCGTGGTGCTTGGTCGTCATGACCATGTACTGCATGCCGGCCTTCTTGGCGAGCCGCGCCCAGTCGCGCATGGGCCGCGGTTTCGGCTTCCACGTGTCGGCGAGCTTCTCGTATTCCTTCTTCGGGATGCACTCGAGCGCCATGGCCCATTCGTTGCGCTCGAGCTGCGCGTAGAGGCCCCAATGGATGAACATCCCGAACCGCGCCTCACGCCACCACTTCATCCGGCGGGCCCGGGTCTTCGCGACGCGCGCCTCGTATGCTTTTCTCGTCTCGGCCATGCCAGCCAGTTTCCAGCAGAGGACGTATCGGCGGGGATTGTAGGGGGCCACGGCGGGATGTCAAGTCCCAGGAGGGGAGATCAAGTCGCCCGGGCGATGCGAGCCTGCTATCTCTGCTCGCGAGGAGCTTCTCCAGTCCGACGGGGGGCCGCCGCGCTAACGACCCCGGCCCGCGTCAATGCGCGAACCGGGGTCGCCTCGCCTCTGAAACTCGCTGCGCTCTCTTACCTCCGCCTCCGTTTTCGAATCGCTGCCACGGCCGCGCCGATGAGGGCCAGCCCACCGGGCTCGCCGACGGGCCTGCCGGTGATGACGAACGCGAGGTCGAGCGTCTGACCGGTGAACGGATCGACCAGCGGCTCCCAGTACAGGTGCGGGCCAACGAGGTTGTTGAAGTTCCCAGAGCCCCCCGGGGCGACGACGCCGTTCGTCACGCTGAAGTCCGCCCAGACGGCGTCGTCTCGGAAGTGCTCGAACGACGTCTTCCAACCTAGCTGTGCCGGCCCCGCCGGCCCGAACGCCGTGACCGATAGGTCCAGCCAGTAGACCGTGCCCGCCAGTTGGACGAACGGATCCGGGATGTTCGTGATGTTGACCTGGTACGTCATGAAGTGGTCGGAGGGCTCGACGACGGGCGGGGGATTGGGATCGTACCAGCCCTGCGGGCCGGAGCCATCGTCCCGGATCGTAAACGTGCCCGGCTGGAAGTCGGCCTGCCAGAGCAGATGGCCGGGCTTGCTGAACGGACCGGATAGGTCATCGGTGTGGATACTCGCGTGGATGTTCTGGATATCGAACGGCATATCCTGCCGGCTCGAGAGCCAGAAATGGATGTCCGTCACGTATCCGGTCTCGGTGCACTGCCAGTCGTCCGCGAGGACCTTCGGCTGGATGAAGTTCACGTCCCAGCCGTTCGGGTCCGGGAGCTGGGGGAAGTGCATCTTGTAATCGTCGCCCGGATCCCAGTCGGCGAACGCCGCCGTGGCCAGGAACGCGACCATAACGACACTGAGAATCACTGCTCGTCTCGTTTTTCGTCTCCTTTCCTTTTCCTTGAGTTCGATGACACCCGGCCTTCCTCCGGATGCAAGCTGTAGAAGAGCAAGCGCCGTGCCTTTCGATGGGGGAATCAGCAGTTTTTTCGTGAGCGGCTGCTATCTCATTTCGAGGGGTGATGTTACGCACGGCCATGCGGCGCCTAACCTTCGGTGCACTCGGCAGACGGCGACGCCCATGTTGCCGGAGGGAAACATGATGCGGCGCCCGCGTGTTGTCAGGCCGAGACGCCGTCCTATCCCGTTCTGAAAGGGCGGAATGCCCGTCGTGCCGGAAGCGCGGCGGTCGTCATCGAGGAAGGAAAGGCGAAGCGTCGGGGACAGGGGCGGTTATAAGAGGTGGGGAGCGCGGCCCCTGGGAAGCCCCAGGGGGAGTGGCCGGGACTTCCGGGGATGAGGCCTGTCCCGCCGGCTAAAGAGTCAGCGGTAAGCCCCCCACCGCTCTACCCGAATCGTATCACATGTTTCCCTGCTATGCCAGTCCGTTCCGCAAGCTCTCTTGCCCCGGCTGGCCGGGCCCGCGGGCCCGCCGCCGCGGCTACGGCGTCAACTGGATCTTCATCGCACCCTCGGGATCGGAGAGGAGCGAGACCGCATCCGCGAACTTGTCGAGCGGCAGACGGTGCGAGACGAGACGGTCGACCTTCACCCGCCCGCTCCGCAGCAGATCGAGCGCCCGGACGGAGTTCCGAAGAGAGGTGTAGCTCGAATGGATGCTCAAGCCCTTGCGGAAGATGTCGAACGGTCTGAACCGGGCGACCGCGTCGTTCGGGGCGACGCCGAACAGCAGGATCCGCCCGCCGTGCCGCGCCAGATCGACCGTCTGCTCGATCACGGCCGGGGCGCCCGTCGCGTCGATCACCGCGTCGTACCCGCCGGGCGCGAGATCCGCCGCCGCGCCGAATCCGCCACCCGTGTCCACCGGCTCCGCCCCGGCCACCTCCCGCGCGAGTTCGCGACGTGACGCGATCCGGTCGGCCGCGACGATCCGCGCCGCGCCGCACGCTCGGGCGACCTGCGCCAGCAGCAGTCCGATCGGCCCCGCTCCGATCACGAGAACCGTCTCCGCGGCCCGCACGTCGAGCTTCTCCATCCCGTGCAGCACGCACGAGAGCGGTTCCATAAACGCCGCGGACTCGCAGGGCAGATCGCCGATGTCGAACGCCGCCGCCTCGGGCACCGCGACGAACTCGGCCATCGCGCCGGGCAGCGTCACGCCGACCGCCTGCCAGTTCTCGCAGAAATTCTGCTCCGCAATCCCGCAGTAGCGGCAGCGGCCGCAGCTCAGGTTCGGCTCGACCGCGACGCGGTCGCCGACCTTGAACCGTGTCACGCCCGGCCCGGCCTCGACGATGTCGCCGGCGAACTCGTGCCCCGGCACGACGGGATAGTCGCCGAGATACTCGCCCTTGTAGATGTGCACGTCGGTCCCGCAGACGCCGCAGGCCCGCACCTTAATGACGACCTCGCCCGCCGCGGCCTGCGGCTTCGGCCGCTCGGCCACCGCGGCGAGCCCCGGCTTCTCGATCACAAGCGCTCGCATCAGCCCGGCCTCCGTCGAACAAGGTAGTGGGGCGGACATTCCTGTCCGCCGACGAAAAGCGACCCGCTCTCGAAGCGGGCCTACGACCCGGCCATCCGTTCGACGCCCAGTCCCGGCGCCCTCGGGATTCGGATCAGCCCGTCTTCGACGATCGCGCCGCGGAACGGGTCGTCTTGAATCAGCAGGTTGCCGTCGAGGTCGACGAAGCCCGCCCAGCCCGCGACGTGCGCCGCCGTCGTGATCGCCAGCGAACTCGACGTCATGCATCCGATCATGACGCGGAGGTCGACCCGGCGGGCGAAATCGACGATCCGGGCCGCCTCGGCCAGCCCGCCGCTCTTGACGAGCTTGATGTTGATGCCGTCGACGGCGCCGACCAGCGCGTCGACGTCCCCCGACGTGTGGCAGCTCTCGTCGGCGATGACGGGCACATCGATGGCCTCGCGAACGCGCCGCAGCCCGTCGATGTCCTCGCGACCGCACGGCTGCTCGACCAGCTCGATGCCGAACTGCATCAACTCGCCGACGCGCTCGATCGCCTCATCGGCCGACCACGCCGCGTTCGCGTCGATCCGGATCGGCACGTCGGTCACTTCGCGGACGGCCGCGAGGCATGCCGCATCGTTCTCGGCGCCCACCTTGATCTTGAGCCGCTCGAACTCGCTCGCCGCCTTGGCCTCGCGGGCCATCGTGTCGGGGTCGCCGAACGCGATGGTGTAAGAGGTCGGTGCGCTCGACTCGCCCGGCGCGCCGAGCAACTCCCAGACCGGCAGGGCGAGCTGCTTGCCGCGGATGTCCCAGAGCGCGGCGTCGAGCGCCGCGACGACAGACACGTTCTTGCCGAGCTGCTCGCGGCACGCCGCGATGATGTCGGCGATGTCGTCGTCGCCCGCGACCGCCTCGAGCGGCTCGGGATCGAATGCTTCGAGCGCCGCAATCGCGCTCTCGGCCGTCTCGCCGTAGTAACCTGTCGGCTCCGCCTCGCCGAGGCCCGTGACGCCGCCGACTTCCAGCTCGACGAGCACGTTGTGGCGGACATCGGTCGCGCCGTGGCTGATAGCGAACGTACGTCGGAGCGTCAGGTCGAGGGGACGCCAGCCAAGTTTCACAGGATCACCTCCACGGCATCGGCGAGCGGGCCGGCTCCGAACTTGACCGGATCGGTCGCCGGCAGGCCGGTCTCGGCTTGCGTCTTGTCGATCGCGGCCCGTGCTCCCGCCTTGTCCAGCTCGGCGCAGTTGAGCGAAATCGCGACGACATGCGAAGGATGAATGTGCCGGCACAACTCCTCGTGCAGCGCGATCAGCTCGCCGAGCGGCGGGATCGGCCCGCCGTAGCGCTGGACCTCGCGCGACGGGTTGTGGCACAGGATCATCGCGTCGGGCGCGGTCCCGTGGATGAGGCCGAGTGTCACGGCCGAGAAGCCGGGATGGACGACGGCCCCCTGGCCCTCGACCACGAACACCTCGTGCGGCTCGCGTCCGAGCAATTCCTGCTCGATGGAGCCCGCGACGAAGTCCGAGACGACGTGATCGACGGGCACGCCGCGCCCGGAAATCATGATGCCGATCTGCCCGGTTGCGACGAAGTCGGCGTCGCGGCCGCGCCGCCCAAGCTCCGCGACAAGCTCCAGCGACGTGAGCATCTTGCCGATGTTGCCGTCGGTGCCCACGGTCAGGACGCGCTTCGTCTTGAGTTCGCTCGCGCGGTTCTCCCCGATAGGGATGCCGTCGCGCGGGCGGCGAACGTCGTGGATCGCGCAGCCGTTCCCCGCGGCGAGTTCGGCCAGCTCGGGGTCCTCGCCGAGGAACTCGTGCAGCCCACTGACGAGGTCGAGCCCCGCGCCGAGCGCGTCGATGATGTGCCGCCGCCAACCGTCGGGCAGCGCGCCGCCGACGGGCGCCACGCCGATCACGAGGCATTTCGGATCGAGGGGGAGGGCGGAGGCCACGTCGGCCACGACGGGCAGCCCGGCGCCGACGCCGAGCACCGGCTCGATGTCCTGGCCGGCGTGCTCCGAATCGAGCAGCGCGACCACGTCGTCGCGGCAGTAGCGGACGAGGCCGGCCGCGGCCTTCGACTCGTACCGGCCCGCGTGGCCCTCGGTCAGGATCAGCATCCGGTGCCACGGGCGGTCGGGCGTCATCGGATGTCTTCCCCCTCGCCGGACGGGAGCAGGTCGCGAATCTCGCGGGCTGCGGCCTCGACGTCGTCGGCCGAGATGATCGCGGTGCAGACCGCGACGCGGTCCGCACCCGCCTCGACGACCGACGGGATCACCTCGGCTTTCATTCCGCCGATGGGATAGCCGGGGATGCGGATTTCCGATGCGACCTCTCGGACGTAGTCGAGCCCGGCGAGCCGCTTCGGCACCTTCGTCTGCGTGGCGAAGATCGTGCCGACGCCGATGTAGTCGGCGCCGTCGGCCTCGGCCTGCCGGGCCTCCTCGATGGCATGCGTGCTCACCCCGATGATGGCCCCGGCGCCGAGCAGACGCCGCGCGTCGGCCAACGGAACGTCGGTCTCGCCGAGGTGCACGCCGTCGGCGTCGGACGCGGCGGCGATGTCGACGCGGTCGTTGACGATGAAGAGCGCTCCGAGTTCCGAGCACACGGCCCGCAGCGTTCGGGCGAGCGCGAGGAACTCGCCGCCGTCCATCTCCTTCTCGCGAAGCTGGACGATCCCGGAGCCGCCGCGGACGGCCGCGCGGGTCACGTCGACGGGGTCGCGCCCCTTGCACAAGCTCGTGGTGACGATCACGTAGAGCCGCGCATCGCGGAGGCGGCTTCGGGGGCCGAAGAGGTCGGACTCGATCGCGTAGGTGTCGTAGCGGAGCGCCTGGGCCGCGGCGGCCGCGTCGGGCTTGCCGAGCTTGGCGTACTCCTCGATGACGCGGAGCGCCTCCTGCAGGCGCTTCAGCGCGGCCCGGGGCACGTCGGGCTCGGCGTCGCGCCGCGTTTCGCCTGGCGCGGTGAGTTCGGTTCCGATGTCGCCGGGCGTGTCGCGCGCGGCGAGCAACTTGTCGGAGGCGAGCGCCGCGGCCAGGTCGCGGAGCTTGTGGCGGATGTCCTTGAGGCGCGCGGCCATGTCGGACGAGTCGAGCGCGAACCGCGCGTGCTCCTCCGCAACGCGTGCCGCTTCGCGGGCGCGGTTCAGGTTCGCGTCGAGGATGCGCGAAATTGCATTAAGGCGATGTGGCACGGCCCGCTCCTTCCGACGGCCAGGCCCATTATTCGCCGGGTGGGCCGCGAAGTCAACGCCGATGTTTCCCGCCGGCAACATGACACGCCCGCCGCGGCGGGCCCCTCTGTCGATGTGACATCGTAATCAGCAGTGGGCCAAGACGTTATGATTTGTTGTTCTCCACGACCGCGCGGCGGCACGGCTTTTGCTCTGTTCAACGTGACGGACAGCGGCGCGGCGTTCGCGCCCGCGGCGGGCGCAATGCGCCCGTGCCGAGAGAGTGCGCTTTTGAGCGGCCGAGGTCGCGGTGCGCGACGGGTTCGCGCCTCGGCGCATGCGCGCCGGGTGCGCGCCTGTGTCGTTGCGCGCAGCGGCTGTGCGCGCGCGTGCGTTGCGTGCATGCGTTGCGCGCCGGCCGGACCATGCGCTTGGGCCGATGGAACCATGAAAGGAGGAGCAGGATGAGACGCGTCAAGGGAGGGATTGCGGGTCTGGCGATGATGGCGGCATGCGTGTTGGGTTCTCGCGGGCGTGCAGCGATCGCGCCGCATGTGTCGGACCCGAACACGGTGGTCTTGTATCATCTCGACGAGGCGTCGGGGACGGCGAGCGCGCACGCGGCCGACTATGTAATCTCCGACGTCGACGCGAACGTGACGCTCCGGACCGGTGTCGGCGTGTCACCGTTCGACGGGACGACGGGCCCGGACGGGCTCGGTACCGCGCTGACGAGTTGGACCGACTGGAAGCGCTCGTTCCGGGACAGCGGGACGGACACCTCGCTCTTCTCGACGACGGCGTTCACGGTCGAGGGATGGGTCCGAGATCCGGGCACGCTGGGCGGCGGGCTCGACACGGGCGTCAACACGATCTTCCGCGTCGCCGGCGGCGGCGAGGTCCGGTTCGGAGTCAAGGAGTCCGGCGGGGAGAAGAAGCTCTTCCTGATTGTCGACGTGGCCACCGTCGACACGGAGTTCCTGTCCGACCCGGTGACTTTCGATACCGAGGCGTGGTACCACGCGGCCGTCACGTACGATGACAACGGCGCCGGTACCGCGGACGACAGCACGATCGCCTTCACGTTCACGTCCGAGGCCGCGTACAATTCCGGGCTCCAGTCGGCGGGCGGGGCCACGGGCGCCGCCGACCTCGATGTCTTCTCGTCGTCCGGTATCTGTTCGATCGGCGAGACGTCCGGCGACGATCATTTCAACGGCTATCTCGACGAAGTCCGCTACTCGAATGTGGTCCGCGATTCCGCAGAGCGGATCCCGGAGCCGGCGGGGCTCGGCGCGCTTGGATTGGCCTTGTTGGCGACAAGACGACGGCGGGGCTGAATCGCGACAGACGCCCGCCCGAGGAAGCCGGCGGACCCGCGCGCCATCTTCCCGCGTGTTCGGCTTGCACCGCGGCTTTCGTCTCGGCTATAATTAGGCAATGGCCGAGCGCTACTCCTACGACTATCCCCGCCCCGCCGTCACGGCGGACGTTGTCCTGCTATCCGGCGATCACGTCCTTCTCATCAAGCGGGGATCGGCTCCGTTCCAGGGGGGCTGGGCCCTGCCGGGCGGATTCATGGACATCCACGAGACCCTCGCCGACGCCGCGCTCCGCGAACTGGCCGAGGAGACCGGTGTCAGCGGCGTGGCGGTGCGCCAGCTCGGCGCGTTCGATGCTCCCGACCGCGATCCGCGCGGCCGGACGATCTCGGTCGTGTTCCTTGCCGAGGCGGCCGACCGGCCCGAGCCGAACGCGGGTGACGATGCGGCCGAGGCACGCTGGCACCCGCTGGACCACCTGCCGCCGATGGCTTTCGACCACGATGAGATCATCGCGTGTGCGCTCGCGGCCGCGGGACGCACCTGATGACGGGACCTTGCTGATGGCGAAAATCCGCTTCAAATGTGCCTGCGGCAAGACGCTCGCCGTGGACGAGAGGCACGCCGGCAAGGTTGCGAAGTGCCCCGGATGCCAACGGCCCCTCCACGTGCCGGAACTGAAGGACGCCCCCGCCCCCGACGAGATCGTCGTGCCGCAGTCCCGCCCGTCGCTCCGCCAGGCCTACGGCGAGATCATGGAACAGAAGAGCCGCCGCGCGCGGGTCAATGCGGCGCTCGATGAATACCGGCGGCGGGCCGTGAAGCGAACCCTCATCGTTGCGGGCTCGATCATCGGTGCCGTCCTGCTGTGCTTCTTCGTCTATGAGGTCTTCATCGAGTCTTACGGCATCGACCCCGATCCCGACGAGTGCCCGGCGGCCACTCGTCCGTTCCTTTGGGGGCTCAGCCGGGAGGATCCGCTCGATCGCGCCGCGGCCTCGTGGGAGGTCGCGGATGCGGGCGGCCAGGAGGTCGCCTCGCTCATCTCGCAGATGGCGGGCGATGGCGATCCGCTCGTCGCCGTCGTCGCCGTCCGCGCGCTGGGCCGGATCGATCCGGAGGGCGTGAGCGACACCCTCGGCAAGGTGCTCGACGGGGGCGCGCGGGACCCGCGCCTGTCGGCGGCGTTCGTGGCGGCCGAGTGCTCGCGGAGCGCGGCAGGCCCCACGGAACTGGCTCCGTGGCTGGGCCGGGCGCTCCAGGGCGAGAAGTCGTGGTCGGAGTGGTACGAGGGGATCTCCGGGCGAAAGGTCCCCGACGACAAGATCGAGGAGTTTCGCGGCGAGCTTCGCACGTTTTTCAAGGGTCGTTGCGCCAGTCCCGACGCCGGGACGCGGGCCATGTGGGCGTGGATGATCGCCGCAACGCTCGGCCCCGACCCGACGCTCCTGTCGCTTTTGCGCGATCCCGACCCGGAGGTCGTCGTTAGCGGCCTCCATGCGGTGGCACCGTTTCTGACGGCGGCGGCCCTCAAGCGGCTGGAGGAGGAGCCGAACGCCGAGGCGGCGGTCAGTGAGCGGCTCGACGTGCTCAACAACGTCGCGCAGCGGCTGCGGCACGACGATCCGCGCGTCCGGCGCGCGGCGGCCGTCGCGCTCTCGGCCAGCGGGCACGAGTTCTCCGCGCGGGCCCTTCAGCGGGCGCTTGGCGACGACGACTGGTTTGTCCGGTTCGCCGCGCTGAAGGGGCTCGCGGGCTTGGACCCGAAGCTGGCGCGGCGCATGCTTCGGACCGCGACCGCCGAGGTTGTGCAAGAGGACAACGTGTGGGTGCAGCGGATGGTCAAGGTGATCGAGGACCGGGCCGGCGACGAGCCCGACGAGAGCGAGGAACAGGAAGAGGAGCACGACGAGGACGAATGGGAGACAGGGAGCTGATCGCCGCGCTCGAGGCGTCGGGCCAGGAGCACATCGCACGGCATCTCGGTCGACTCGATGGCGACGCCGCCCGGCGGCTGGCCGGGCAGTTGAGCGGCTTTGATTTCGATCTGGCGCGAAAGCTTGCCGAACGCGCGCGGACCGAGGCCAAGGCAACCCCGGCCGAGGACGTCGAGCCGGCGCCCGTGACGACGCTGGACCGGGCGGCGGGTGAGATCGCGGCCGCACGCGAGATCGGCGAGACCGCCATTCGCAACGGCGAGGTGGCGGCCTTCGTCGTCGCCGGAGGGCAGGGCTCGCGGCTGCGATACGACGGGCCGAAGGGCTGCTACGCCATCGGGCCCGTCAGCGGCAAGTCGCTCTTCCAGATCCACGCCGAGAAGATCCTCGCGACCGGCCGGCGCGGCGGCGTCCGCATCCCGTTCTACATTATGACCAGTGTGACCAACGACGCGGCCGTCCGCGCGTTCTTCGAGGAGCACGCGTTCTTCGGGCTGGCGGCGGACGATGTTCTCTTCTGCACGCAGCGCATGCTGCCCGCGTTCGACCGCGGTGGGCGCTTCCTGCTCGATGCGCCCGACCACGTGTTCGTCAACCCCGACGGGCACGGCGGGTCGTACGTTGCGCTCGAGGCCGGCGGCGCCCTCGAGGACATGGCCCGCCGCGGCATCCGCCATCTTTCATACTTCCAGGTCGACAATCCGCTCGTGCCGCCGGTCGATCCGCTCTTCATTGGCGAGCACATTCGGACCGAGTCGGAGATGTCGAGCAAGGTGCTGCGAAAGCGGGATCCGATGGAGAAACTCGGCGTGTTCGGCTTCGTCGGCGGCGAACTGCGGGTCGTCGAGTACAGCGAGCTGACGCGCGAGCAGCAGGAGGCGACGCTGCCCGACGGCTCGCTGCGGTACGCGTTTGGGAGCATCGCCATCCACGTGCTCGACGCGGCGTTCGCCGAGCGGATGGCATCGACCGACCTGCCGTTCCACGCGGCGCACAAGCGGGTCGTCCACCTCGACGAGGCCGGCCACACGGTCGAGCCCGAGGGCCCGAACGGCATCAAGTTCGAGCGGTTCGTGTTCGACGGCGTCCCGCTCGCGCGGAATCCGCTCGTGATGGAGGTGCGGCGTGAGGACGAGTTCGCGCCGGTCAAGAACTTCGAGGGGGAGGATTCGCCCGCGACGGCCCGCTCGGCGATGATGGCCCAGCACCGCCGGTGGCTCGGGGCGACTCGCGACGACGTTCCGGACGACCTCACCGTGGAGATCAGCCCGTTGTTCGCGCTCGATGCGGGGGAGGCCGGCGCCAGAGCGGCCGGCCTTGAGATCCGGAATGGGCTCCACCTCGAGTGATCCCGGCCGCGCCGCGACGACGCGTCGATACCGGTTTCTCGGGCGAAAAGCAGGTGACAGGCGCATCTACGCTCCCCTTCGACAAGCTCAGGGTCACTTCGCTGGTGCCAGCCTTCGCGGGCCATAGCCCGCTTCGGCGGGCGGAGGCCAGTCCCCGTTTTTCGCCCTCACTCGCGTGCCGCGCGGGCCGGAAAACCGGGACTGCCACTCGCTGGCTGTACCGGCTCTCCGGCGAATACCCCGAGTTCTTGGGATCGACTCCCCGACGGCCGCGCGCGCTTGCACGCCCCGCCGCCTGCCGCTATAATCCCTTCTCGACACCCGGCCTCCTGCGGGGCCGGGCCCCACGCGACACATCCATGGCGCGAGGCACAGCGTGTTCATCTGTCCGGGCTGCAAGACGCGTTTTCGCCTGACCAAGGAACCCGCCAGCGGCCGGGTCAAGTGCCCGAAGTGCGGGATGGTCTCGGCGATCCGCAAGTCGGAGACGACGACGGAGCACCCGGCGCCCGAGGCGCCGCCCCCGCAGTTCATCATGGGCGCCGAGATCGCCGGGCATCGGATCATCGAGTACGTCGGCGGCGACGCGCAGGTCGGCCGTTACCGCGCGGCGCAGACCTCGATGGGCCGGACCGTGCTGCTGACGGTGCTGCAGCCGGCGCTGGCCGCCGACGCGGATGCGAAGGAGAAGTTCTTCTCCGAGGCGCGGTCGATCGCGCGGCTCAACCACCCGAACCTGCTGTCGGTCTTCGACATGGGCGAGGAGGGCGGGGCCTGCTTCTTCACGACGGAGTCGGTCGAGGGCGGCACGCTGCCGCAGTTCATCGCCCGGGCCGACAATATCTCGTCGAAGGAGCGGCTCGCCATCGCCAACCAGGTCGCGCAGGCGCTCGCCTACGCGCAGTCGTCGGGCGTGCAGGAGTTGTGGGTCGGACCGAACGACGTGTTGCTGACGGACAAGCTGGACGTGCGGATGAGCCACGTGGGCACGAGCCCGCCTCTGCGAGGCGGCGCGCCCGAGCCGACCATCAACGTCCTTGTCCGGTTGCTGTACATCGTCGCGGTAGGCAAGGATCTGCCCGAGCACCTGAGGAAGCCTGGCGCGGGCGCATCGATCGGCGTGCCGACGGTGCACGATCCGCTCGGCGGGAAGCTGAATGCGATCGTCGAGACGCTGCTGAGAGACGCGACCGCGTACGGCGGCGTGTCGGAGGTCGCGGCGGAGCTTCAGGGCGTGTCGGACAGCGCCCACCGGCGGAGCACGGTCAGCGCGGCCACGGCCCCGGGCGGGGTGGTCCCGCTGCGGCTCGAGAAGGCACGCCGGCGGCGTCTCTCGCCCCTGAAGATCGGGCTCGCGGTCACGGGCATCGCGGGCATCGTCGCCGTCATCGCGTTGGCTCTGCTGATCCACATCAGCAATCTGCGCGACGAGGAGGAGGCGAGGAAGCTGTGGGACCAGTCGCGGGAGCAGCTTGCGAAGCGCGAGACGCGCCGCGACGCGCTGAACACGTTCCGGCAGCTCGTGAAGCGGTACGGCAGGACGGAGTCGGGCAAGGAGGCGCGCGAGAAGGGGATTCCGCGGGCGAAGCAGGCGATCGTGTTGGACGAGTACGGTGCGGCGGAGAAGAAGTTTGCGCAGCGCCCGGAGGAAGTCGAGAACACGGTCGCGCAGGTCCGCGCGGCGCAGGAGCGCCTGCGGGAGGAGTTTCCCGGCTATGCGTTCGTCGACAAGCAGGCTGACCTGTCTGTCAAGAATGCGCGCGTTCGATACATCAATGCCGCCAGGAAGGAGTGGCAGAAGTCGGTCGTCGGCAGGGTCGAAAGTCACGTGCAGTATGATCATTTCGGCAAGGCGCTGGCCGAGGCCCGGGCGTTCATTGAGAAGTGGCCCGATGCCACCAGGGCGGTCGGGGCGGCGAAGAAGGTGATCGCGCAGGTCGAGACGCAAGCCGAGAAGGAGTGGCAGGAGACCGAGACCCGCGCTCAGCGGCTGGCCAAGTCTAACAGGACGGCCGCCCGCAACGCGTACGAGTACGTTGTCCGGAACTTCGGCATTCCGGAATATGTAGAACGCGCCCGGAAGGCGATCGAGGAGTTGGAGAACCAGAACTGACATGAGACTGAAGCGGACGCACACCTGTGGCGAACTCCGATCCGATCACGCGGGCGAAGAGGCCATTCTTTGCGGATGGGTCGCTTCGTGGCGCGATCACGGCGGCGTCGTGTTTGTCGATCTGCGAGACCGGTACGGGATGACGCAGATCGTGTTTCGCCCGGACACCGCGCCCGAGGCGCACAAGACGGCGGAGACGCTGCGGAGCGAGTTCGTCGTCGGCATTCGCGGCAAGGTCGCCGCGCGGCCGGACGGCATGGTGAACACCGACCTCGCGACCGGCGAGATCGAGGTCGACGTGTCGGAGATCGAGGTGCTGAACCCCTCGGTCACCCCGCCGTTCGAGATCGAGGGCCGGACCGACGTCGCCGAGGAGACGCGTCTGCGATACCGCTACCTCGACCTGCGCCGCCCGGTCATGCAGCAGCGGCTGATCGCCCGGGCGGAGGTCGTCAAGACGATCCGCGACTACTTCGCCGAGCGCGGGTTCATCGAGGTCGAGACCCCGTGCCTCACGAAGAGCACGCCGGAGGGCGCCCGCGACTTCGTCGTGCCGAGCCGGCTCACTCACGGCTCGTTCTACGCGCTGCCGCAGTCGCCGCAGCTCTTCAAGCAACTGCTGATGGTCGCCGGGTTCGACCGGTACATTCAGATCGCGCGATGCTATCGCGACGAGGACCCGCGGGCCGACCGGCAGGTCGAGCATACGCAGCTCGATCTCGAGATGGCGTTCGTCGAGGTGGACGACGTGATCGCGACGGTCGAGGGCGTGCTGCCCGCGATCTGCAAGGTCGCGCTCGACCGCGACATCGCCACGCCGTTCCCGCGAATGACCTGGCACGAGGCCATGCGGCTCTACGGGAGCGACAAGCCCGACGTTCGGTTCGGGATGCAGATCGCCGACATCTCCGACCTCGCGGCCGCGTCGGAGTTCAAGGTGTTCAAGTCCGTCATCGAGGGCGGCGGGATGGTCCGCGGGCTCTGCGCGCCCGGCGGCGCGAAGTACACGCGGAGCGAGATCGAGAAGGGACTGACCGAGCACGCCGCGACGTTCGGCGCGAAGGGGCTCGCCTGGATGAAGCTCGACGGCGGCAAGCTGAGCTCGTCGGTCGTCAAGTTCTTCAGCGACGAGCAGCAGGCCGAGATCATCGAGCGGCTCGATGCCAAGGACGGCGACCTCCTGCTCTTCATCGCCGACAAGGAGTCCGTTGTCTGCCAGGCGCTCGGCGAGCTGCGCGTGCGGCTCGGCGCCGAACTCGAGTTGTACGACGCGAACGAACTCGCGTTCCTGTGGGTCGTCGACTTCCCGATGTTCGGATGGAACGAAGAGGAGAAGCGCCTCGACCCGCTGCACCATCCGTTCACGTCGCCGAAGGACGAAGACTTGGACAAGCTCGAGACGGAGCCGCAGGAGGTGCGGGCCAAGGCCTACGACGTCGTCCTCAACGGCACCGAGCTTGGCGGCGGCAGCATCCGAATCCACGACAACGACACCCAGCAGCGCGTGTTCAAGCTGATCGGCATCGACGACGCGACCGCGAAGGCCCAGTTCGGCTTCCTGCTCGACGCGCTGCAATACGGCGCGCCGCCGCACGGAGGGATCGCCGTCGGTATCGACCGGCTCGTGATGCTGTTGCTCGGGCTTCGGACGATCCGCGACACGATCGCGTTCCCCAAGACGCAGCGCGGCCAGTGCCTGCTGACGAACGCTCCCTCCGAGATCTCCA